>CAIRNW010000379.1 GCA_903879995.1 uncultured Bacteroidota bacterium | reverse complement strand
ATAGGCTCTGATTTTCTGTAGGTAGTCCTTGAATTCTTCGTCATGTTCCCATACACGTCGGTTGGTAGTATAAACAGTGCCTGTCCAATAGTCTACCTCATAATCCCGAATGGTCGTTGAAACTGCTTTTTGTAAGGCGAACGCAGGAAGCGCGGGCACTTCTGTAGGGAAATAGTCATTGGAAGTTCCCTCTCCACGAATGGCAGCTATAGGGAGTATTAAATCGCCTAGTTTATTACGTTTTTTCAGACCGCCACATTTTCCAAGGAATAATACCGCTTTGGGTTCTACCGCAGTCAATAAGTCCATCACCGTAGCAGCGGTGGGGCTACCCATTCCAAAATTGATTATACTGATATCGTTAGCCGTAGCACATTGCATGGGCTTACCGATTCCTTTTACTTCAACCTGATTCCATTCAGCAAACAGCGTTACATAATGGCTAAAATTGGTCAGCAAAATGTATTTTCCAAAACTATCCAGATTTTCTCCGGTATAACGGGGAAGCCAGTTTTGTACAATCTCCTCTTTTGTCTTCATGCCATAAAGTTAACCAATTAACTTCGAAGCATGATTGAGCTAGCTTATCCCATAGTAGAAATACGTGAGCGCCAGGAGGGTAGCGTAGCGCAACTATTTGATCCTTTTCGAAAAAGATGGGTGCATCGAACTCCAGAGGAATGGGTTCGTCAACATGTGCTTCAGATGTTGGTGCAAACTTATCAATACCCGGCCTCTCTCATTGCAATAGAGAAAAGTATCCAAGTAGGGTTAGTCAGTAAACGTTTTGATATTCTAGTGTATGATCCAAACCATACACCCTGGATGCTCATTGAATGCAAGGCTTCTACAGTATCATTAGATGATTCGGTGCTGGAACAAGTGATGCAATACAATATAGGAGTTCCAGTTTCTTATATGTTGATTGTAAATGGTCCCCATTGTTATGGCTGGCAACGCAAAAATGGCCAGCTATTGACGCTCCAAAAAATACCCGCATATTCTGTGTAAGCAACTTGTTGGAGGGAATAGTTGCCGATTAATTTATCGGTCAAACTATTCCTATGAAAAATATTCTTTTTATATCATTAGTTGCTTGTTTGCTTGTTAGTTGCCGAAAGTCAATATCTGAACCCCTATTGGTAAGTGATGGGCAGGAGAAACCTGGTATTGACTCAGTTTTTTTAGCAATTCAACAATCCATAACAAAAAAAGGAAGTTTTGAGTGGTCAACACTATCCCCAACGCTACTTTGGACAGCCATTGAAAAAAGTAGTGGGATCGTAGCGGTGGGATACCAGGCTTCTGGAAGTTTATTTAGAGAAAATCAATTGCACCTGATTGATATTGGGGAAGGAGAATGGCTTCGGGCTAAACAAATTATTCTTACTGAAATTATACAGATTGAGCAGATGCTAAATCCTTCTATTCAGCTAGAGGATCTCATGCCCTGGGAAGAAAATGTACTTCCTGTTTTCAATGTAGTGATTAAAAATCCTCAAACATTATTGTATTTGTTGCGCTCACCGTTAGTTCGATATGTTGAGCCGATTGGATACGACCAATATTTATTTACAGCACCTGAGCAAAGGTCTAGTGGGTGTACTCCTAACCTCCCCACACGAGGGTTGATTGCGGGCATTCACTATGGAGTGGTAACACCCAATGCAAAAGCCTCTTGGAATTACCCGGCGCACGGTATTTTAGATGCCTGGCGATATGTTTCCGGTAAAGGAATTAAGGTCTTTTTGATTGATACAGGTATAGGATATGGGCAGGACAATCTTGGTGTTAATTTTAATCAGGGCTTTTCAGGTGCTCGAACATTGGAGCGGTTGGTGACATTGCCTCGTCAACGATTTTTAGGAATAATT
>CAIRNW010000378.1 GCA_903879995.1 uncultured Bacteroidota bacterium | reverse complement strand
CTCTCGCTCCATACTCAAACAGCGTATGGTAAAGACTTGCATGATTGGGCTCAATATCTAGCGCAAGAGATGAATGTGGATTTGATAACCCAAGTGAACCCTTCTTTTATTCGAAGTTGGTTGGCCTCCATCCGGGAGGCAGGGGTCACTCCACGCAGTATCATCAGAAAGATATCTACATTAAAATCCTTCTATAAATTTTTGTTACGGGGAGGCGTTGTTTTGACAAACCCAATGACACAAATTACAGCTCCCAAGATGGGAAAATCGCTGCCTGTCTTTATCAAAGAGGATGAAGCAATAGCACTGGGTGATTTAGTGGCTGCATCCAGTGAGGATTGGAAGGGAATGAATACTCGATTACTGGTTACTTTATTTTATTACACAGGGATGCGATTGAGTGAGTTGATTAATTTAAAAGATCAGCAAGTTGAATTGAATAGAGCACAGCTTAAAGTGTTAGGAAAAGGAAATAAAGAACGAATTCTGCCGTTGCACAAAGATTTAATTCAATTAATTCAAGCGTATGTTCAAAAGCGGAATGAACGGTTTGAAAATCGGGAACCTTTTTTACTACTCACTGACAAAGGCAAAAAAATGTATCCACGTTATGCATGGCAACTGGTCAATCAGATCTTGGCTGCGGCTACTACAGTACAGAAAAAAAGTCCGCATGTGCTGCGTCATAGTTTTGCTACACACTTACTTAATAACGGTGCTGATTTAAATGCTGTGAAGGAGTTGTTAGGGCACAGTAGTCTAGCGGCTACGCAAGTTTATACGCATAACACAATTGAAAAGTTGAAAGAAGTGCATAAAAAGGCGCATCCTCGCCGTTAAAAATCTGCCAAATTCAATTTAAACAGTTGCAAGGGCTGAATCGGAATTGTAATTTACTGGTCGTATGAATTTGCAAATCCAGTCTGTGCACTTTTCTCCTGACGCTCGTCTGATTGACTTGGTAAAGAGAAAAGTAGAGAAGCTTCCTTCTTTTGAAAAAAGGATAACTGATGTTTGTGTTTTTCTAAAGCTGGACAACCCAGCCCACCACATTAAAGACAAGGTGGTGGAAATTCGAGTGCATGTGCCTCACTACGATTTTTTTGTAAAGACCTGTAGCAAGAGTTTTGAACATTCATTTGAGGATGCCTTCTCCTCATTAGTGATCCAAATGAAGCGAAAAAAGGATCGAGTACAGTCCTAGTTTCAACCTGCTAGGTTCCAATGGTTTTTTGTTACCCCCAAGGGGGTAAAAAATCGTCTTAAAATTTTTCCAATTTCCAAATTCCCTTACCTTTGCCTTCCCAAAATTTTGGGGTAGCTCTTTATTGCCCGGATCAGATGAAATTGATCTCGTGCGATCAGGTTTGGCCAATTCACCAGCAATTGGCTACGAAAGCAGGCCACCTTAGCTCAGCTGGTAGAGCAACTGATTTGTAATCAGTAGGTCGCCAGTTCGATTCTGGCAGGTGGCTCAGGGCGGGCAAGTAGCCAAGTGGCCAACGGCAACAGACTGTAAATCTGTCCTCTTCGGAGTTCGGTGGTTCGAATCCATCCTTGCCCACATCACGCTATTGAATATCACAGGATATTTTATAGCGTGTTGAGATAAATTGAAATCACGACGGTTCCGAAAGGGATCAAAAGCGGGAGTAGCTCATTTGGTAGAGCGGTAGCCTTCCAAGCTTCAGGTGGCCGGTTCGAGCCCGGTCTCCCGCTCAGGGTATTCGGAAGTTGGCTCTCAAGCTATTTCAGCCGTTGTAGCTCAGTGGTAGAGCACTTCCTTGGTAAGGAAGAGGTCGTGAGTTCAATTCTCATCAACGGCTCAAGAATTAGAAGAATTTAGTAAATATAAATTGTCAACACAACCTAAAAACCGATAAAAATGTCAAAAGAGACCTTTAAGCGGGACAAACCCCACGTTAACGTAGGTACCATTGGGCACATCGACCATGGTAAGACTACCCTTACTGCTGCCATCACCACAATTTTGGCTGCAAAAGGTATGGCGCAGGCCAAGAAGTACGATGAAATCGATGCTGCCCCTGAAGAGAAGGAGCGTGGTATCACCATCAACACAGCACACGTTGAGTATCAAACTGACAACCGTCACTACGCACACGTGGATTGCCCTGGTCACGCTGACTATGTAAAAAATATGATTACAGGTGCCGCCCAGATGGACGGTGCTATCCTTGTTGTGGCTGCTACGGATGGTCCGATGCCTCAAACTAAGGAACACATCCTACTTGCTCGTCAGGTAGGTGTACCTAAAATTGTTGTGTTCATGAACAAGGTTGACCTTGTTGATGATCCAGAATTGCTCGACCTGGTTGAGATGGAAATCCGCGACCTGTTGACTTTCTACGGTTTTGATGGTGCCAACACACCCGTAATTAAGGGTTCTGCTATCAAAGCCCTTGAGGGTGATGCAGCTGCTGTAAAGCAAGTTGATGAGCTAATGGCTGCTGTTGATTCTTATATTCCATTGCCTCCCCGTCCAGTTGATCAGCCTTTCTTGATGTCTGTAGAGGACGTGTTCTCTATCACAGGACGTGGTACTGTTGCAACTGGTCGTATCGAGCGTGGTCGTATTAAAGTGGGTGAATCAGTTGAGATCGTAGGTTTGACTCCTGATCCGCTTACTTCAACAGTAACTGGTGTTGAGATGTTCCGCAAAATCCTTGATGAGGGTGAGGCTGGAGACAATGCTGGATTGTTGCTACGTGGTGTTGAAAAAACACAGATCCGTCGTGGTCAGGTTATCGTGAAGCCCGGATCAATCACTCCGCATACAGAATTCAAAGCTGAGGTTTACGTATTAAGCAAAGAAGAAGGTGGACGTCACACTCCATTCTTCCAAAAGTATCGTCCTCAGTTTTATTTCCGTACAACGGACGTAACTGGTGAAGTTGAATTGGCTGCTGGAACTGAGATGGTAATGCCTGGTGATAACACCAACCTTACTGTTAAGTTGATTCAGCCTATTGCGATGGAAAAAGGTCTTAAGTTCGCTATCCGTGAGGGTGGTCGTACAGTAGGTGCCGGACAGGTTACCGAGATCTTGAAGTAATCGCTTATATTTGTATTCTCAAAAGTCATTGGTTGTCAGGATATTTCCGAACAGCCGGTGACTTTTGATTCTTACGGGCATAGTTCAATGGCAGAATAGCGGTCTCCAAAACCGTTGATGGGAGTTCGAGTCTCTCTGCCCGTGCAAAACAAAACGTATGAATAAGATAACCGCCTACGTGAAAGACAGTTTTCGCGAACTGACTGAAAAAGTTACCTGGCCTACCTGGATGCAATTGCAGCAATCAACAATGATTGTGTTAGCTGCCACATTGGTGATTACGCTCATTGTGTTGGTAATGGATTTTGCAACAGGTAATGGATTGCGTTTTATCTATAAACAATTATTCTAATGGAAGCTGTTACAAATACAACTACTACAACGCAGGCTG
>CAIRNW010000377.1 GCA_903879995.1 uncultured Bacteroidota bacterium | reverse complement strand
GGGGTGTTTGAAGAATTTTATTCGAATAGGCACTGATTGCATCCGCATCATGGTCATCGCTCATAATGTAAATGATGTTCGGACGTTCCTGCGCCCAGCTTACTTGGGCAACAAAAAGTAATATAAGTAGTCGGTACATAAAAAGAAGATACGAAAATTTGAATATTCATTTGGGAAAGTATCGAATTGTGGTTAGGTTGGGATTTTTTGCTGAGAGCTGGATTACTTTCAGTGATCCTATTAATATTGTCTTACCCAAAGCCCCACACGCCTTCGGCGTGACGGGCTTTTTTTATTTGCAGGACAGAGTTCGAACGAAATAATATTTGATATATCTATTACTTCAAAATGTATTCTTTCGCCTTATTAGGGGATACTTAGACAAGCAGGCAAAAACGCCGATTACGAAAAGCCAGGCCGCAGACATGGAGCACTTGACAATTAACATTCATGCACACTTCACCTCGCGGTCATGCAATAAAGCCCAACATTTTTGCATATCAAGGATAACTAGTGGCCGGTCGGTATGTCTGATGAATGGTACTACCGCTGGTCCCGCCGATCGAGGTCCCGCCGCCCGGAAGATGTATCAGGCCGTTAATGAACACGGCGCCTGTCACTCCATGCACTGGCGTGGGCATATCCGGCAGGTGGATCCAGGAGTTACTTACTGGAAGAAACACGTCGTGGTCGGGGAAGACGCCATGGGTTGCGTGTGCATTTCCCTCACCCCCGAAGACATGGATGAAGCCGTAGGCGACGATGGCGTTCACTCCACCGCGTGGCTTAAGCATTGGGGTGGCAGTTGACCAGCTCCGTGCAACCACATCATACACTTCCACCTTATCGAGCGTTGGTGTGTCGAAACCGGCGCCGGTGCGACCACCCATCACATAGATTCTGCTCCCCACGCTCACGATACCAAAGTGGTTGCGCTGGGTAGGGAGATTATCGAGGATTTCCCATCTGTCGGTGGCGGGATCATAAACGGCAAAATCATTCCCCCGCGGCGGGCGACCACCAGCGACATAGATTCGACCATTCACGACCACGGCGCCACCGCCGGAACGAGCCGTGGGCATTGGCGTGCGGGTAATCCAGGTCCCACGGTTAGGATCGAAGGCATAGACGGTGTTCACGAAGGGGCCGTCGCCACCCGCCTCGGTTTGGCCACCGATAACGTACAAGACGCCGTTAACAGACACGGACATGGTGTGGTTGAGGGCCACGGGTAGTGGAGTGCCTCGGCGCCATTGGTCCGTAGCAGGATCATACACCTGCACCACATTGGTACTTATGCGAGTCGACGGATATCCCCCGAGGACATAGATCTGCCCATTGAGCTCCGCGACGGACATTTCCGAATTGGCCTCCAATAGGTCAGCGCGTCGTCCCCAGCGGGAGGGTTCGCTGGTTGGAGGTGAGTCATTTTTTGATTTTTTACAAGCAGAAGAAATGATTACTGTGAACAATAGCAATAAACTAAATTTATTAAGTATCATAATAGGCAGATTTTTAGGGTAGACTTTCCAATTCAAAAAAGGATTAAAAGTTTGTATTGCCTCCATTAAAGCAAGTGTTTTATTTTTTGATGGTATATGAAAACGACTTTTTAGCATCTTCATTTGGCTGAGAGTTGTTCATGAAGTATGATCTCACATATTCTACTTTCACATCTCCTGGATTAACTGTGATATTTAGGAAACCTGAATTAGGAAGTATATCACCTGAAACATAAGCTTCTTTATTAAAAGCTGTATGTGTATCATCTGCCGGGTTGGGAACGGATTGATAAATAACACCATCCAGTTCTTGCTTTGCAAAAATGTGATCATGCCCTTGAAAAAATATAGTTACTTTATTTTTTACGAATAACTGATGAATGGGCATTTCCCAGCCGGGTCTGAATCGGTCAAACTGCCATTGTCCATTTTGTCCATATCCACCCCACTCAAAATATTTTGCTCTTTCTATACCACCTCGACCAGTCCCATTTACATGATGAGCAAAAACAAATTTGAACTTTGATGTTGAAGTTTCTAATGTTTTCTTAAGCCATACATATTGTGCTTTACCAAGCGTGATACTCCATGGATCTTTTTTTCCCTTATTTCCTTCAGCAGATGGCTGGTTATCTACTGCTACTTCCGAATGCCAGTATGGATCAATCACCACAAATAATGCGTTGCCCCATTCGAATGCATAATAATCTTTTAATAGACCTACATGTTCTACTGTATCTTTATTCCCTGTGTAAAAATTATTTGGAGCCGGTAATGGAAAAAACTTTTTTCTTGCAAGTCCGGCTTGCACTGCTGCATTATCCGGAGTACCATTTAATAAATATTTTGCGGCCTGTTCATGGTTGCCATTTACCAAGAATAGTGGTGGATTATTTCCTGTATTACCGAGATAATAGCGCTGAACTTTATATATGGGTTCTACGTTCTCGAGAGAAGCAGTATTACTTGCTACTAACCGGTCAATATTAAAATCATCGCCCAACATAAAATAGAAATCAGGCTTGCGTTCGGTCACATGTTCTATTGTTTGCTTGTATAACTCTGGATGAAACATTTTACCTTCTCTTTCTGGGTGGGAGTCACCTTGTACACCAAAAGAAAATGATGTTGAAGGACTTTTCTGTGTTGAAAACCAGGATTCAGGTGTTACGGAATATTTACTTTCACCCACTTCTCGATAGTTCAGACGATAATAATATTCGGAATTAGGTTTAAGCCCGGAAATTTCAATTTCAAGCGGTTCACTGTTGGTTATTTTAAAAATGCTAGTTTTATTTTTATAATTGCCGCTCTCAGTGGAATATTCTATATATCCTTCAGTATTTTTTTCAAGAATAATACTTGCAGTAACTGAATTATTTGTAGGGGAACCTATTATAATATTTCCCGCATTCACTGCCACTTTAATTGTTCTATTCCCGTTACCTTGACTTTTGACTTGGTCTACTCCTTGTTGAGTTCGTTTTTTTTGTCCTCCATTTTTGCCTTTTTGAGAGAAACAGCTTATGGCTGGAACAATAAATAATACCGTAAGAAATATGGGAAAAAATTGTTTTTTTGATATCATGTTAAATTATGTTTAGTTGTATGTATTTAAGAAGAATGTAATTGTCAGCTGCATAACATGTAATAAACCAGACTGTGAAGGTTTTAAAAGGTTTAATTTTAGGTAAATCATTTTTATTTCTAGTATCCTCATCTGCAAGAGTTTTTTATAACGAGCGAAATTTGTGTCTAGGATTGGATTACTTTCAGTGATCCAATACGTCTTACGAGGGGGCTTACTATCAAAAAAGTCCTGACTCGCTTCGCTCACCTGTCCTTTTTATTTGTCTGCTTAGGCAAGCAAGCTTGCCACGCATCCAAATAAAAAGTCCCGCACATTGTGCAGGACTTTTTTGTTTGTGCCCAGGACTGGATTCGAACCAGCACACCTCGCGGCGCCGCCACCTGAAGACGGTGCGTCTACCAATTTCGCCACCTGGGCGGGAGCGCAAATTTACGCTGAAATTATTGCCGGTATAATGCTTTGTATCAAATTTCCGGTTAAGCCGTGAGCAAACTGCAGCCTCGGATGGTAGCCCCATCAAGTCGGCCCAGCATTTCAAAATGGCCATTGGAGTGTACTCGACCTGCATCGTCAGTGGCAATAAAACAACAAGAGT
>CAIRNW010000376.1 GCA_903879995.1 uncultured Bacteroidota bacterium | reverse complement strand
CTGCCTATATTCCTACTAACGTAATCTCTATTACGGATGGTCAGATATTCTTGGAGACTAACTTATTCCTTTCTGGTATTCGCCCCGCTATTAACGTGGGTATCTCTGTAAGCCGCGTGGGTGGTAACGCACAGATCAAATCCATGAAAAAAGTAGCAGGTACTTTGAAGTTAGACCAAGCTCTTTACCGCGAGTTGGAGGCCTTCTCTAAATTCGGTGGTGACTTGGATGCTGCTACCAAGAATGTAATTGACAAGGGTGCGCGTAACGTGGAAATTCTGAAACAAGCTCAATACTCTCCATTTACCGTGGAGAAACAAGTAGCTATCATCTATCTTGGAACAAACGGATTATTGAAAGACGTTGCTGTTAATCGCGTGAAGGAGTTTGAAGAACATTTCTTAATGGAAATGGATAATAAACTTCCTGATGTGATGGCAGAATTCAAAAAAGGTAATCTGCCTGAAGACGGTATCAAGAAGATGGTGGAACTTGCTAAAGGCTTGATTCCCCAATATAAAAAGTAACCATTCCTTTGTTATCAGTCCGCGGACTCACTAAACGGTTCGGTGAATTCACTGCGGTGGATGATCTCTCCTTCAACGTAGAGCAAGGGCAAGTGTATGGATTTCTTGGTCAAAATGGCGCTGGAAAATCCACCACTATTCGAATGCTGCTTTCTTTAATACGTCCTACGGCGGGTGAGATCAACTTTTTTGGAGAATCACTTTTTACACACCGCAAGCAAATTCTTGCTCAAATTGGAGCTATTGTAGAAAAGCCCGATCTCTACAAGTATCTCACAGCTCTGGAGCATTTAAATCTTTTTGCAAGATTTGGAGGTCATCGTCCCGACTCTAAAAAGCATTTATTGTTATTGGAGAAAGTAGGATTAGCACAACGCGCTAATAGCCGGGTAGGTACTTATTCTCAAGGAATGCGTCAGCGTTTGGCATTGGCTTGTGCGTTAGTAAATGATCCCAGTTTATTAATTCTGGATGAACCTACCAATGGATTGGATCCACAGGGTATTGCGGATATGCGTCAGTTAATTCGCTCACTCTGTAAAGAGCAGGGAAAGACGGTGCTCGTGTCTTCTCACTTATTAAGTGAAATTGAGATGATTGCCGATCGGGTTTTGATTATTCACAAGGGAAAGAAAGTAGCGGAGGAATCGATGAGTGCTTTAACTGAAAAAGCGAGTCAGCTAAAGTTGCAGGCGCTTCCTGAAAAACGATATGTGTTGGAAGCTTATTTCCTTTCCTTAACCAGTCAATAATGTTTGGGGCTATTCTATATACCGAGTTATTTAAAATATTTCGCAGACCGCGAACGTATATTTCATTTGGAGCAATTGCTGTAATTGTATTGCTGGTCCAGTTTGCCTTACGGGTGAATGGAACAGAGTTCATTCGCTTCTTTACCGATAGTCAGGCTGATACCTTTGAAATACCCGAAAGTCAGATTCTCAATGGCTATTTTGTTTGTGTGGCCATTCTTCATTTGATCTTGATACATGTTCCTTTGCTGGTTGCTTTGATTGCGGGCGATATGATTGCAGGGGAAGCACAGACAGGGACACTTCGAATGCTTGCTGCACAGCCTGCTTCCCGCACCACTTTATTGCTGGCTAAATTTTCTGCCAGTACTATTTATGTGATTTTATTATTGCTGTGGATGGCTTTTTTTGCCTTAGGAGGTAGTTTACTTTTATTTGGTCAGGAGGATCTGGTGGTGTTTCGGGAAACTGATCTACATATTATCAATCAGCAAGATGTACTATGGCGTTTTGTGGCTGCCTTT
>CAIRNW010000375.1 GCA_903879995.1 uncultured Bacteroidota bacterium | reverse complement strand
GCTTACTTATAATGGACTCTCCCGTTTAGCCGGCCTCGATAAAATCTTTACTAATTTTTCTATTCGTCATGGCTACAAGAGTACATTCTCAATGAATAGTTTTAATACAGCACTATTATTTACCGATCCGTTACGGGTAGGTTATCCTTCTTTTAGGGATACGCTAACCGGTAACTTTATTCCTTATTTCTTGATACCTAACATTACTATTCAGGAAGCTTTTGAGCCCTTGATTGAAGTGGATATGACCTTTACTAACCAACTGCAAACTCGCTTTGAAATTCGTAAAAGCAGGCAATTGAGTCTGAGTTTAATTGATTACCAATTGGCAGAAAATAGATCTACGGAGGTTACGTTCGGATTAAACTGGCGGAAAAAAGGGATGCCACTTATTAAAAATATTCGAATTGGTAAAAATGGGATGAAGTTGGATAACGATGTTACGCTACGCGTTGACTTTAGCTTACGTGATGATGCAACGGCCAATTCAAAATTAGATCAGGGCACCGCCTTTGGTACTGGTGGTCAGCGGGTGATTCGTTTTGCTCCCTCTATCGACTATGTGCTGAATAATAAAGTGAGCATGAAGCTTTACTTTGAACAAAACAGAAATATTCCTAAAATCAGTAGTGCTTTTCCGATTACAAATACAAGAGCTGGTTTGCAGGTTCGAGTTTCCCTGGCGCAATAATCCACATTTTATTTCCGATGAATGTAAACGGAGTCTGCTTGCTGCAGACAGGTCAGGGTGAGGTCATTAATACAAACGTGGGCCGGAAGCGTAGTTGTATAATAGATTACAGCGGCAACATCTTCGGGTGTTAATGGTTTCATACCATTGTATACACTGGCTGCTGTTTCTTGATCTCCTTTAAAGCGCACTAAAGAAAACTCTGTTTCTGCTGCGCCAGGATTAATCGCTGTTACCTTAATTCCGTGTCTTAATAGATCGATACGCATGGATTGATTCAGTGCATCCACTGCATACTTTGTGGCGCAATAAGCATTTCCTTTTTCGTACACCACTCTTCCCGCGGTTGAACCTATATTGATGATATGTCCTTTTTTTCGGTTGGCCATTCCTTTTGCTACGGCCTGCGACACATATAAGAATCCCTTGATATTAGTATCGATCATCTCATTCCAGTCGTCAAGTTTTGCTTCTTCAAAATAGTCTCTACCTGCGGCAAGACCGGCATTATTGATCAAAATATCTATGTCCTGCCAAGAGGCAGGTAAATTAAATATACCTGCAGAGATTGCCTCTTGATTACGAACATCGATCGGAAGCAGGTGGACTTCCGTGTTAAAGGATTGCTTTAAGTTGGCTGCCAACATTTCTAGACGGTCGGCTCTTCTTCCAACTAAAATCAGTCGATGTCCTTTTTCGGCAAAAAGCAAGGCGCAGGATTGGCCAAAACCCGAAGTGGCTCCAGTGATGAGTACAATAGATGACATCGTGTAAAGGTAGGATAAGAAGCAACTTCTTTACCGAATCAGGGTGATCAAGCCTTTTGCAAAATAGGGCTGATCTAAATAGTCAATAGCGCTGACAGTCCAAACAAAAACATGCGTGCCTTGAAGCTGTCCGTTTACTTTTCCATCCCAGGCATCTCCTTCCTGTTTTGTTTCATACACTAATTGGCCCCAACGATTAAAGATGCGGAAG
>CAIRNW010000374.1 GCA_903879995.1 uncultured Bacteroidota bacterium | reverse complement strand
GATATATTGAGCGAAGTTGACCTGCCGGTTCATCCAAAGGCTAGGCCAAACGCCGAATTACTAGTTCCATTCGTTGAACAAATTATCCAAAAAAATTTGAATAAGCCGGATCCGAGAATTGCTAGAGACACTAAGGATGATATTTGATGAATAATCTGTACTTGAATTACTCAATTCCTGAATTATTATTAAATATTCAACGTGACAAATTTACTTTAATCGATTTAGGGTTGGAGGTTGAAAGACAAATTATAAATGCTGAGTCAAACACATTGTGTTGGGTAAACTACGATCTCGAGAGGCTTAGAATTGAAAGCAAACGAGCGCACTCAAATTACTTGAGTCGGGGATGGTTACTGGCACTTGATGGAATGCCTTTTGGTGTGAAAGATATATTTAATACCAAGCAATACGCTACTGAGATGGGTTCAAAGCTATGGAAAAACTTTACACCCGGAAACAACGCCAGAGTTGTTGACTCAGTGATTGGGGCTGGAGGACTTGTAGTCGGTAAAACTGTCACTGCTGAATTTGGGGTACACGCCTTAAATGAGACTCTTAATCCGCATGATCGTTCAAAAACTCCAGGTACTTCGTCAAGTGGCTCCGCTGCTGCGGTCGCAACTGGAATGGTACCCTTTGCTTTGGCGACTCAAACAGCAGGCTCAATTGTAAGGCCAGCAAGTTTTTGCGGTGTATGGGGAATGAAGCCTTCTTTTGGAATGATTCCGCGCACTGGTGTGCTAAAAACAACGGATTCGCTTGATACTATCGGCTTCATTGCGGCTCACGGAGAAAGTCTAAGGTCTATCTTAGATGTCGTTAGAGTAAAGGGACCAGATTACCCCTATGTATACAGAATTGTTGATAAGAACGGCACGCACCCTAAGCAGTCAAATCGTCCATGGCGTATTGGATTTGTTCGTACGCATACTTGGAATGTAGCGGAATCATACGTAAAGCGTGCAATTGAAATTTTTGTAGATCAAATTGCTAACCAGGTTGGGTTTGAGGTTGAACAGATAAATTGGCCTTGCGAATTGGAACGTTCGCATAGGTTGCACGAGATTATATATAATAAATCTATATCTTATTATTTTATTAATGAATTTAAGTCGAGAGATTCAATTTCCCTATTGATAGCTAATATGATCCAGACGGGAGAGTCAATTACTCCTGCTCAATATAAGTTGGCTTTGCTAGATCAAGAGCAGTACTGTGAAGAAATAGATCTGCTGTTTAAAGATTATGACTTCGTTGTTTCACTAGCAACTTCAAGTTCCGCCCCAGTAAGAGGATCTGACGAAATCCCTGATCCGTCTCTGATCTGGACCTTGGGGCATTTACCTTGTGTCGTTTCACCAGCATTCCGATGTCCAAATAATCTACCTTTCGGGGTTCAATTCACTGCGCGACGATGGTCGGACTATACACTTCTTCAAGGTGTGGAAGAGCTAATTGCGAATGGAGTTCTTATGAGAGGTAGTATGCCAGTCTTACCCAGATCAGCGCTGGTCAGCTAAGGCATGAGAGCAGAAAAGCCCCGTAATGATAGCAACTCCAGCATAGAAATCCGTCGGTGATATAACCCCATCGCCCTAGCTGGAATCTGGCACTTACCTAAGCCTACATGAGGTCTTACTTGTGAACGAAGGGTTGTACCGTGACCGCTCTTTATAATCCTTCCGTATTCTTAGCATACAGGTTTTGTCTACGGCGATATGGGACACCTCCTTCTCAAGGCACTGTTGGCTTCATTGTGGTTGGCGTGAACGTCACTCTGTTCCCTGATACCAGTATAAGGATACTCAGGTTTGAGCCATTCGATACAGCGATTTCCCTGTGAACCTTTGAT
>CAIRNW010000373.1 GCA_903879995.1 uncultured Bacteroidota bacterium | reverse complement strand
CACCGGCCGCCGACACAGCTGCTCCAGCTGAAGAAGCTCCTTCTGCATAAGCTAATTTTAAATGAATCAAAATGCCTTCCAGCCGGAGGGCATTTTTTTTGGATAAAAGGCTGGTTTAGTCTTCCTCCTCACTGAAACGATTATTTTTGCCACTCAAACTCCAACTATGCGAAAGGTATCTATTGGTGTTGTTCAAATGAGCTGTGTTGCTGATAAAGAGGTAAACCTTCAAAAGGCAATCGCAGGAATTGAAAAAGCTGCTGCACAAGGGGCCCAGATTGTTTGTTTGCAAGAACTATTTACTTCACTTTACTTCTGCGATGTAGAGTCTTACGATAATTTTTTATTGGCAGAGTCAATCCCAGGTCCCTCCACCGAAAAAATTCAAGCGATTGCTAAAGCTAAAGGAGTAGTTGTCATTGCTTCACTATTTGAAAAGCGCGCAGAAGGATTGTATCATAATACTACTGCAGTGATAGATGCGGATGGTTCTTATTTAGGCAAGTATCGTAAAATGCATATTCCAGATGACCCGGCCTATTATGAGAAATTTTATTTTACTCCCGGTGATTTGGGTTATAAAGTTTTTAAAACACGCTTTGCTACTATCGGTGTATTGATCTGTTGGGATCAGTGGTATCCGGAAGCAGCTCGGATTACCTCTTTAATGGGCGCTGAAATTTTATTTTATCCTACTGCTATTGGGTGGGCCACCTCGCAGGATCAAGCTACTAATACAGAGCAGTATGGAGCGTGGCAAACTATTCAACGTGGTCATGCCGTGGCCAATGGTGTACATGTGGTCAGTGTTAACAGAGTTGGGCTGGAGCAAAATGGTGCTATGCAGTTTTGGGGAGGTTCATTTGTATCCAACCCATTTGGCACGGTGATTTGGCAAGGCACACATGATCAGGAGGAAATAAAAGTGGTAGAGATTGATCTTTCTAAAACGGATTATTATCGTACCCATTGGCCCTTCCTTCGCGACCGAAGAATCGATTCTTACAACCCTATCACCAAGCGTTACGTCGATGAGCATTAATGGATCAACGCCCCGTGAGCTGGGCTATTATTTTCCAGCAGAATTTGCTCCACATGAAGCAACCTGGTTAAGTTGGCCCCATAAGGAAGCATCCTGGCCTGGAAAGATTCATACTATATACCCTTCCTATGCCTTGTTCATAAAGGAGTTACTCAAGGGTGAGGCCGTGCGTATCAATGTTGCAGATAAGGCCATGCAGATTTTTGCTTCACAACACCTGGAGAAAGCAGGGGTTGACCCCGCTGCTGTCCAGTTTTTTTATAACCCTACCAATGATGCCTGGTGTCGTGATCATGGTCCCGCTTTTTTAATTAATCCAACTGCAGCACAACCTAAAGTGATAGTGGATTGGGGCTACAATGCTTGGGGTAATAAGTATCCTCCCTACGACTTGGACGATGTAATTCCTACTCGGATTGCAGAGCAGGTTGGAATTCCCGTTTTTCATCCTGGTATTGTGATGGAAGGTGGTTCGGTTGAGTTCAATGGACAGGGGACCCTACTTACCTCTACTGCTTGTTTGCTAAATCCCAACCGTAATCCTCACCTGAACCAAGCACAAATAGAAACCCTGCTTCGTGACTATTATGGAGTAGAACAAATTTTATGGGTTGACGAGGGTATTGTAGGCGACGATACAGATGGACATATTGACGATACCGTTCGATTTGTAAATGCAGATACTGTACTGACAGTGATTGAAACGGATCGTAATGATGAAAACTTTTCTTTACTTGATCATAACCTGAAGCAGTTGAAGGCCATGCGTTTGCTAAATGGAAAGCAGCTCAATATTGTTGAGCTACCCATGCCAACAGCACTGCATTATGAGGGGCAACGACTTCCATGTTCTTATGCCAATTTCTATATTGCCAACAAGTCTGTGATTGTTCCCGTATTCAATTGTAAGCAGGACGAACAGGCCCTATGGATAATACAAGACTGCTTCCCGGATCGGTCCGTAATAGGCATTGACTCTTCAGATATCATTTGGGGACTCGGCAGTTTTCACTGTCTTAGTCAGCAAGAGCCT
>CAIRNW010000372.1 GCA_903879995.1 uncultured Bacteroidota bacterium | reverse complement strand
GTTACTGGCTATGTTATTAGCCGTGGATAATGGATATCAGGCATGTATCATGGCGCCCACTGAAATTTTGGCGCAACAACATTTTGCTTCTATCCAAACTTCGCTGTCAACTATCGGCTTATCCGTTGCTTTATTAACCGGTTCTACTAAAACGGCCGAGCGCAAAAAGTTATTAGCAGCGCTCGAGGAGGGATCTCTTTCATTGTTGGTGGGTACGCATGCATTGATTGAAGAAACGGTGCAATTTAAAAAGCTGGGATTGGTAGTGATAGACGAACAACATCGGTTTGGCGTAGCACAACGGGCACGCCTCTGGAAAAAAGCCGAAGTGCCTCCCCATATTTTAGTAATGACCGCAACCCCAATTCCGCGTACGCTTGCGATGACCGCCTATGGAGATCTTGATTATAGCGTGATTGATGAACTGCCTCCCGGACGTAAACCCATTCAAACCGTACATCGTTATGAAAGAGATCGGAGTCGCGTGATGGAATTTATCAGAACAGAAATTGCCAAGGGAAGGCAGATCTATATAATTTATCCGTTGATTGAGGAGAGCGCAAAATTGGATTATGAAAATCTAATGAAGGGATATGAGGAAGTAAAAGCATTTTTTCCGGAGCCCAATTACTGGATTAGCATGGTGCATGGTCGTCAACCAGCTGGACAAAAAGAAGCCAACATGCAGCGTTTTGTGAGTGGCGATACCCAAATAATGGTTGCCACTACTGTTATTGAAGTAGGGGTGAATGTGCCTAATGCCACCGTAATGATGATAGAGAGTGCAGAAAAGTTTGGATTATCCCAATTACATCAACTTAGAGGTCGTGTAGGACGCGGTGCCGAAAAAAGTTATTGCATATTGCTTACTCCACCTTCAATTGGGAAGGAGGCTAAAGAGCGAATGAAGATCATGGTACAAACAGCCAGTGGCTTTGAGATTGCTGAAAAGGATCTTCAATTGAGAGGACCCGGTGAAATAGAAGGAACCCGGCAAAGCGGAGCATTAAATTTTAAGTTGGCTAGTGTAATACAGGATCGTCCACTTTTGGAATTTGCCCGTGAGCAGGCCGCTCGTATTTTGGATCTGGATCCCACCCTTGTAAAGCCTGAAAATCAGTTGTTGAGGGCTTATTTGCAGCAACAGAAAGGGCCTGTCAATTGGAGTAAAATATCCTAGCCAATTTGACGTTTCTTAAACAAATCAGTCATTCAATCGTCAAAAACAGGGAGAATACCTGTTCTTAACAGTTTTTTCCCAACCGGTGGCCTCTAAATTCGTTACTTTAAAGTAAACACTCCAGTTGCGACTTTTATTTTCCATATTGAATATTGGACTTCTCCTGGCACTGATGGGTCCATTATTGCATGCCCAAGAAGCTATTCAATTTGTGGAGAATAAAGGGCAATGGGATGCAACTATACGGTATCGAGGTGAGGTATCAAATGGTGTTTTCTTTCTTCAGGATCGTGGACATACTATTTTACAACATAACCCATCAGACCTACTACGATTACAAGCTGCAAAACATCATTCCGATGATTCTTTTACTATTCGTTCTCATGCCTGGGAGGTTACGTTTTTAACAAAAGAGGGTCAGGAACAAAAAACGAATTCCATCTTATTCCCGGAAAAAAAATTGTCTACCTATAACAATTATTTTTTAGGAAGTGATTCTTCCAAATGGGCAAGTGGATGCTCCATTGTTCAAGCGGTTACTGTCAAGGAAGTCTATCCCAATATTGATGTTCGCTATTACACCGATCAAGGCACGCTCAAGTATGATTTCCTGATAAAACCGGGTGGACGGGTGGAAGATATTTTAATACAGTACAAAGGGGTAGATGGGTTAGCTGTGAAAAATAAAGAACTGGTGATTCAAACCTCGCTGGGTACTTTTCGTGAATCATCTCCATACACCTATCAGCCAACTGCTGACGGGAGAGCAGCTATTACCTGTCGTTATAAGTTGAAAGGACAATTGCTTCAATTTGAAGTGGGTGATTATGACAGATCACAACCTTTGGTAATTGACCCTTCCATTATTTTTTGTTCATTCTCAGGAAGCACGGCCGATAACTGGGGATTTACGGCAACCTATGGTCCTGATGGCAGTTTGTTTGCAGGTGGAATTGTATTCAATGATGCCGGTCGATTCCCCACCACGCTGGGGGCTATCCAATCCAATTTCCAAGGTGGTGAAACAGACATGTGTTTAATAAAGCTTAGCCCTGATGGCAGCAATAGGATTTGGGCTACTTACTTGGGAGGATCCGGCAATGAGCAGCCGCATAGTTTGGTAGTAGACGGACAACAAAATTTATATTTAACAGGACGAACTAATTCTCCGAACACGGCCACAGGTTTTCCAGTGATTGGTAATGGCACATTGGCAGGAGACGGCTTTGATATTGTAGTCGCTAAAATAAATCCAACAGGCACTGCTTTACTAGGGGCGCGTAAAATTGGAGGAAGCAGTGCCGATGGCGTCAATATTGCCACTACGCGTGCCTTGAATTCCTTGCAAAGAAATTATGGAGATGATGGAAGGGGAGAGATTATACTTGATCAGGCCGGCAATGTTTGGATCACCTCACATTCGCAATCAGGGGGTATAACACCAGGATCTGTAAAATTTCCTGTTACTACCGGCGCTTTCCAAACAAATTTTGGAGGAGGCTTACAGGATGCCGTAGTACTCAAATTTTCCAATAATCTTTCAACACTTCTTTTTGCAAGTTTTTTTGGAGGGTCTGCTAATGATGCTGGTTATGTTTTATCTGTGAACCCCAGCAATGGCAATGTATACCTGGGGGGCGGTACGGAAAGTCCTAATTTAATTCCTGCCACACAAACGGGTACAGTTATTGGTCCTGCTTTAGGAGGAACGATTGATGGATATTTAACAATTATCTCTTCGGATGGTACTCAGCGCTTGCGTACTACCTTTGTAGGCACTGCTGCTATTGATCAGGTATTTGGAGTACAGTTTGACGTGAATGGGTTTCCCTATATAATGGGACAAACTACTGGGTCTTGGCCAATTCAGAATGCTGTATTTAATAATCCTTCAGGTAAGCAGTTTATTGCAAAGCTGCAACCTGACCTCTCTGCATTTGTTTATTCCACTGCTTTTGGTTCTGGTTCTGTGATTCCAAATATTTCACCGGTTGCTTTTTTAGTGGATCGTTGTGAAAATGTATATATGTCCGGCTGGGGTGGAACTGGATTTGGATCCGGATTTACCAGCGCTGGAACGGCGGGGCTTCCTGTTACACCCGATGCATTCAAATCAAATACCGATGGGAAAGATTTTTACTTTTTTGTATTGAAGAAAGACGCAAGCGGTCAATTGTTCGGTAGTTTTTTTGGAGAGGATAACACTGTCAACGGAGGAAATGATCACGTGGATGGTGGCACTAGCCGATTTGATCGTAGTGGGGCAATTTATCAGGCAATTTGTGGAAACTGTTCAATCGGTAATGGGCCTCGTCCTAATTATCCGGTTACAGCAGGTGCTTGGTCAACTACTAACAGTTCGAGCGGTGCAGGTTGTAGTTTAACGATGGTAAAAATTGCCATGAATTTAGCGGGGGTTCAAAGTGCTATTCGATCCAGTATTAATAATGTGGCGGGTGATACTCTGGGTTGTGTTCCGTTAACTGTTGCTTTTCGTGACACCGTGGGAAATGCACAGACCTATGAATGGGACTTTGGAGACGGCTCACCTCGCGTCACTACCAATACACCTAACAATACACACACGTTTTCTGCTGTAGGGACTTATCGAGTAATGTTGATTGCCACAGATCCAGCTTCCTGTAATGGAAAAGATACCTCCTACGTGCAAATCAGGGTAGGCAACATTGAGGCAAACTTGAATTTCAATCCTGTTAAGTTACCCCCCTGTACTTCCTTCAATTATCGATTTGATAATTTATCTACCACACTACCAGGATATCCATTTCGGGCTAATTCTTTTGTTTGGAATTTTGGGGATGGATCAGCTCTTGTCACAGCGGGTCCAGGCCCTGTTCAACATAGTTATGCTGCTCCTGGAAGTTATCCTGTTACACTTTATTTAGTAGACACTACTTATTGCAATGCACCCGACTCTTTGCGAATTACCGTAACCGTTGCTGAAAACGTGAAGGCGGCCTTTACCACTGGTTCAATTGGTTGTGCTCCTTATGACGCAGCGTTCAGTAATGCTTCTACAGCTGCACAAACATATCAATGGATATTTGGGGATGGTAATTCCTCTTCGCAAGCCACGCCAACCCATACCTATACATCACCGGGCACCTATCAAGTACTTTTAATTGCTAACAATCCCAATACTTGTAACCTTACCGATACAGCTCGATTTACCATACAAGTATTAGATGCACCACAATCTAATTTTAGTTTTTCACCACTCACCCCGGTACCGAATACTCCCCATACTTTCACCAACCAATCCAGCCCTGATGCTATTCGCTTTAAGTGGACATTTGGAAACGGGGATAGCTTGCTGACTACTTCAAGATTGCCCTTCACTTATCAATACAGAGCTGCCGGATCTTTTCAAGTTTGTTTGACCGCATATAATCAATTGGATTGCCCTCGTGTTTTTTGTAGAACAGTCGATGCTGCAATTAATCCTTTGGTGGATGTGCCTTCTGCATTTACACCTCAAAGCGGTGATGTCAATAGTATTATACAGGTAAAGGGTTTTGGTATGGTAAAACTTAAATGGGAGATCTGGAACCGGTGGGGTCAGAAAGTATTTGAAACTAGTGATCAATCCATAGGGTGGGATGGTAAGTTCAAAGGTGTTTTACAGCCGATGGATGTGTACATGTATACATTAGTGGTTGAATTTTTTGATGGAAGAATCCTTACTAAAAAAGGGGATATAACATTAATTCGCTAAAAGATTGATGAAGCGTTTTCTGACCATAGTAATTTTCTTTTTGACCTTGCACGTACAGGGTCAGGATCTTCATTTTTCTCAGTTTATGCAAACCCCGTTGCTGATTAATCCTGCTAACACCGGATTTATTCCGGATGGCGATTATCGGATGGGAATTAACTATAGAAATCAATGGGCGTCAATTTCTGCGTTTCCTTATAAAACGATGAGTGCATATGGTGATTGGCAATTGTTACAAAACAGGGAGGAAACTGGTTGGCTGGGTGCTGGCGGGTTGATTTTGAGAGATGTTGCCGGCTCCAGTGTACTCACCTCTACCAAAGTATATGGCTCTTTAGCTTACCATCAAATGATCAACAACGGAAGTCTGGTAAGTCTTGGTTTTAATGTGGGTTGGGCCAACAAAAGAATCAATACGTCCAATCTCACTTTCCCCTCTCAGTGGAATGGTCAGTTTTTTGATGTGCATCAAAGTGCACAAGCGCCTTTGTTGGCAGCTAATCAAACTAATTACCTGGACTTGCAAGTGGGTGTGAATTATGCCTACTTCCCAAGTTCGTCCGTATATATCAATGCAGGATTTTCTGCTATGCACCTTAATAGGCCCATTGAAAGTTTTTGGGCCAATGCCGCTGGTATAGATAACCGAGTTGCGGTTCGCTACAATGGTTTTTTGAATGCGAGTTTCAAGGTGAATGATCAATTAATAGTTCAGCCCAATATTTACTACTCCCGTCAAGCCAGTGCTTGGGAAGGCGTGGCTGGTTTAGCTGCCTTGTACAATGTTTCAGGGGATGGTGAATATACACTTTCGGCCGGAGCCTATTATCGAATCAGTGAATCTTTAATCCCCCAGATTGGGTTAGGAATCCGGCAACTTCAGTTTACATTTAGCTATGATGTTACCGCCTCTTCGCTAAAAAATTTTAATAACAGGAGAGGTGCTTTTGAATTATCTATCACCAAACAAGGTATTGCAAACCCTTATCGGGGCAACAGACAACAGTCTCTTTGTCCAACCTTTCGTTGACTTTTCATACTGGTTATTTATTCCGAAATTTGTCTCCAACCTATTATTATGCCCAAGCAGGGAAAACTAACCCATCAACATGTAGATCAGTTTCGCGCGATCTTAGGCAGTGAGTTTGTATTACTGGATCAAGAAACGCTAGAACATTTCTCACATGATCAAACAGAGAATCTTCGCTTTTTGCCAGAGGTGGTGGTAAAACCACGAACTCCGGAAGAGATCAGTGCAATTTTAAAAATTTGTAATCAGGATCTAATTCCTGTAACACCTCGCGGTGCAGGAACAGGATTAAGTGGCGGAGCCTTACCTCATTTAGGAGGTGTATTGCTTAGTACAGAGCGTTTGAATACTATCCTTGAGATTGATGAGCGCAACTTACAAGTAACCACAGAGCCAGGTGTGATCACTGAGGTATTACAAAACGCAGTGAAAGCTAAAAAACTATTTTATCCTCCTGATCCCAGTAGTCGCGGCTCCTGTTTCATTGGAGGAAACGTAGCCGAGAATAGCGGCGGACCCAAAGCGGTTAAGTATGGCGTGGTAAAGGACTATGTGCTAAACCTTGAAGTGGTATTGCCAACCGGAGAAATAATTTGGACAGGATCTAATGTGATAAAAAATGTTACGGGTTATAATCTTACTCAGTTATTGGTAGGGAGTGAGGGTACGCTGGGCATTGTCACAAAAATTGTACTTAAGTTAATTCCACTTCCTACGCATGATTTATTGATGCTAGTTCCATTTAGAAATCTGGAACAAGCCGGTGAGGCTGTTAGTGCTATTTTCAGAGCCGGATTTACTCCCAGTGCATTAGAGTTGATTGAAATTGATGCGTTACGCATCGTAAGTAAAATGGTAGATGATACCGCTGTTCCTATTACTGATGATACGGCTGCACATCTTATAATCGAGGTGGATGGAAACGATACGGATGTATTGATGCGTGAAATGGAGGCTATTGGCGAATTGTTGACACAATATGATATAGGGGAGATCTATTTTGCTGAAGATGCCACACAGAAAGAGCGTTTATGGAAACTTAGAAGAAGAGCAGCAGAGGCGGTGAAAATGGTTGGATACACCATCGAAGAGGATACGGTAGTCCCTCGGGCCGAGCTACCAACTTTGATTCGTGAATTGAAGGCTTTAGGAAAAAAACATCAGGTGGATGTGGTCTGTTACGGACACGCTGGTGATGGCAATCTTCATGTGCGCTTACGTAAGGAGGGAACTCCCAATAGTTACGGGGATCCTGAAATGAAAAAAATACTGACTGAATTATTTGAGATTGTTTACAAATTAGGCGGCACCATTAGTGCAGAGCATGGTATTGGACTCATTCAAAAAGAGTTCATGCCCATTGTTTTCCAGGAAAAAAGTCTCGACCTGATGCGTGCTATCAAAACTGTTTTTGATCCAAACTCGATCTTGAATGCGGGAAAGGTTATTTAGTACATTGCTGGCCCTTTGTATGTTGGCGCAAGTAGCTGCACAACATACTGAAGAAGCTGAAAAGCGAGATTGGAAGCAAAACTTATTTACGGGCGGTACCGTTTCGTTGGGATTTTTCAATAATAATTTTTTGATTGGTGCTAATCCTGTGTTTGGTTACAGTTTTACCAATTGGGCTGAGCTGGCTTTACAGGTAAACTTCTCCTATAATTCTGTACGTGATTACAATGGTATATTTAATAATAAGTTGAGGCAGACCACCTATGGAGCGGGTCCTTTTATTCGTATTTATCCCTTGCGTTTTGTATTTGCGCAGGCACAAATCGAACATAATTTTATTAGAAGTAAAAACATTCCGCTTAATGGTCCTCCAGAGGTTCGTAAAAATGATGTGGGTAGTATTTTAATAGGGGGAGGCTATACCAGTAACCGAGCGGGCCGCGGTGGAGAACCCTTTTATTATTTGTCCATCTTATTTGATGTTTCAGGAAATATATTGTCCCCTTACACAGATAATTTTGGAAGAGCAACTCCGGTATTTCGTGCAGGACTGCAATTCCCACTATTTCAAGGTAACTTAAATCGGTCTTACAAAAATCGCAGCAGGTCCGATGGATTTTTGAGAATGTGAAGTTTATCTAAAGAAGTTTCTGTAAGAAATCCCTCCGTTTTCATGGTTTGCAGTTGCTGTAGTAAGGAGTCGTAAAATTGGTTTGTATTTAGTATAAAGATTTCCTTATCGTGTATGGTTAATTGATTCCAGGTGAGCACTTCAAATAACTCATCCAGCGTTCCTACGCCTCCGGGCAAAACAAGTGCAGCATCGGCCTTACTATAAATTTTAAGTTTTCTTTCATGCATATCGTCGCAAATGATCAATTCAGAGATTGCGCGATGCTCAACCTCCCATTCCACGAGTAATTTTGGGATGATACCGGTTACCCATCCCCCGTGACGCATTACTTCATCTGCCATCACGCCCATGAGTCCTACACTGCCACCTCCATAGATCATTTTGATATTTCTTTCGGCCACCAATTGCCCCACTTCACGAGCCTGCTCGCTATAGCAAGTTGAATTTCCTTTTTTGGATCCGCAAAAAACTGCGATGGATTGAATTGCCATAGCTTGTGATTAGTCGAGCAAAGAGAATCTTTTTTTGGCTATCTTCAAAACTCAATCCAACCCCTTCTTATGTCACCACTTCTTCTTTTTTCGTTTGTGATTGGGTACTTTCTTTTACTTCTTGGCGTAGCCTGGTATACTTCACGGAATGCCGATAATGAATCCTTCTTTATTGGTAACCGAAATAGCAACTGGATGCTGGTTGCTTTTGGAATGGTGGGAACCTCTCTTTCCGGAGTAACATTTGTAAGTGTACCTGGAAATGTTGGGACAATTCAGTTCAATTATTTTCAATTAGTCATTGGGTACGTGCTGGGATATGCGGTAGTGGCATTTATTTTATTGCCACTATACTATAAGATGAATTTGACCAGCATCTATACGTATCTGGAAAAAAGATTTGGCATCAATGCGCATAAGGCTGGAGCTTTCTTTTTTATTTTATCACGCACCGTCGGCGCAACGGCCCGTTTATATTTAGTCATTAATATTCTACAGTTATTTATTCTTGACAAATTAGGAATCCCTTTTATCGCAACAGCGCTGGTGATTCTAGTACTTATACTGTTATACACGTTTGAAGGGGGAGTTCGTACCATCATTTTTACAGATACTTTACAGACCTCTGGTATGCTCATTGGTCTTGTTGTTTGTTTAGTGGTATTGATGAATACCCTTGGAACAGATTTGGCGGGGACCTGGCAAATGATCAGCGATAATAATTACAACCAGGTACTGAACTGGGATACTAAAAGTCCTTTCAATTTCTGGAAGCAATTGATTGGGGGTATGTTCATTACAATCACGATGACCGGACTGGATCAGGAAATGATGCAGAAGAACATTAGTGTTCGTACGCTAAAAGATTCTCAGAAAAATGTGATGACCTTGAGTTTAATTTTAGTGGTGGTCAATGCTTTATTTCTTCTTTTAGGGGCCGTGTTGTATTTATATGCAACCACTACAGGGTTATCCGCTAAAGGAGATGATCTTTTTCCAACCATCGCTTTAAGTGATGCATTTGCAGGAACCATTGGTGTTATTTTTATCATTGCATTGATCTCCGCTCTTTTTCCCAGTGTAGATGGAGCCATTACGTCCTTGACCTCCAGTTTTTGTATTGACATTTTAGATTTTAATCGGAGTAAGGCTGAGGAAAAGGTAAAAAGACGTCGCCGATTATCAGTCCATTTAGGATTTGCCATAGTTTTTCTGGTGATGGTGCTGCTTTTTAAAGTAATCAATGATAAAACCATCATTCAGTTTATTATCAAATTTGCAGGAATCACGTACGGGCCGCTACTTGGACTATTTTCTTTTGGGATCTTAACTACGCGCGTACTGAATGATGCACGTGTATGGCTTGTTTGTGTGGCAGGACCTTTGTTAACGCTGGTATTGGATGTACTTTGTAATCCGCTATACTACGAGGGCTTATTACATACACGACTGGGTATTGACTCGCTTTCGCAGCAACTATTCAATGGATATAAGATTGGACCTGAATTGATTTTACTCAATGGACTGATTACATTCTTTGGGTTGTGGCTAATTTCCAGCGCTGCTACACGGTCCCGTGATTGATTAAACAAGCAGTACCTTTGTAGTTAAATTCCTTTTGTGGACATCCTACATCCGCTTGCACAGCACTACGCAGAAAAACATAGTTCTCCCCAAGACAGTTTGCTGCAGGAATTAGAGCATTACACCCGTACACATCATCCCGCCTCGCATATGATCAGTGGGTTATTACAGGGGCGTTTTCTGCAGTTATTTAGTTCTTTACTCGCTCCTCAATCCATATTAGAAATTGGAACGATGACTGGCTATAGTGCATTGTGTTTGGCGTCAGGATTAACTCCTTCGGGACAATTACATACAATCGAATTGAGGGAAACGGATGCTGCCATTGCACGATCTTTTTTTGATCGCTCTGCTTATGCCACCCAGCTTCATCTTCATTGTGGAGATGCACATGAAATTATTCCTGGCCTTGAAAAAGTCTGGGATTTGGTATTTATTGATGCAGATAAGGTTTCTTATTTGGACTATTTTAACATGATTTTTCCGGCTGTTCGTGTGGGTGGCTATATCTTAGCGGACAATATTTTTTTTCACGGACAAGTTTTTGAGGAGCCATTGCAGGGGAAAAATGCAAAAGCTATTTCAATATTTAATGAGGCGCTGTTGAAACGGGATGATGTAGAGGTAACAGTTATCCCGCTTCGGGATGGTTTGAGTGTGATAAAAAAGATAAAATAGTATGCGGATTACTTTTTCAATCTTTTGCTTTTTCATGAGTCTAGCTGTATGGGCGCAGCCTGCGGCCACCATACAGGAGTACATTGATCAGTATAAGGATCTTGCCATTAACGAGATGAAGCGAACCGGTGTTCCGGCCTCTATAAAGCTGGCCCAGGGAATTCATGAAACAATGGCTGGACAAAGTCCATTAGTCCTAAAGTCCAATAACCATTTTGGTATCAAATGTAAAACTGGATGGAACGGTCCTTCCGTTCGTCATACGGATGATGCACGCAATGAGTGTTTTCGGAAATATAATTCAGCAGCGGAGTCTTATCGGGATCATTCCAATTTTTTAAAAGGCAGTGGACGTTATGCCTCTCTTTTTGAGTTGGATCCCACGGATTATGAAGCCTGGGCCAAAGGACTTAAAGCTGCAGGGTATGCAACAAATCCAATTTATGCTCAAACCTTGATTCGGTTAATCGAGGAATACGACTTGCAGCAATACTCTATGGTAGCACTGGGTTACGAAACAGAGGGAGAGGAAGTAGAGGGAAGCAGTAACGCTACAGCTGAATCGCCTAAATCAGCGGCTACTGACAAAAATAATATCCCTGCTCCGACTGTACCCGTTATAGCTGCTGAAGTGATTATTGAAAAGGAACCTGTTCAGGAACAACCCAAAACCAATATGGCCACCTCACCGTCCGAGGACAATCGGTATCCTACCGGACTATTTAAAGAGCAAGGATTTCGTGCTGTGTATGTGACCGCTGGCACTCCATTTTTGGTGATTGCACAGCAATATAAAATACCGCTTGCCCGACTATTTGAGTGGAACAATCTAACCCCCGCTACAGAGGCCCCCGTCTCACAAGTACTGTTTTTAGAGAAAAAAACTAAAAGTGTATTGCGTTTACCATCCTTACGCTCCAGACTGTAACTTAGCTGTCAAATTCATTTATGGAAACGATTCGCGTTCATGATAAGGTATTTAAAGAGTACCTCGCCGCGGATTTGATACAACAACGTGTTTGCGAATTAGCAAACCAGATCAATGCTGATTACGCCAATAAAAAACCGTTATTCCTGGCCATCTTGAATGGTTCTTTCATGTTTGCAGCTGACCTATTCAAACAAATCAAGTTGGATGCTGAAATTTCTTTTATAAAAATTGCCTCCTATCAAGGAATGCGCTCTTCTGGTCAGGTGATGACAGCAATTGGAATGGATCAAGATTTACATCGAAGGGAGGTAATTGTGGTGGAAGACATTGTGGACACTGGAAAAACCTTACATCATTTTCTGCCCTCACTCCGGCAGCTGGAGCCCGCCTCAATTCGTATTGCAACTTTCTTGCACAAGCCCGAAGCCACTAATTTTTCTGTGCCCTTGGATTATGTTGGATTTTCTATCCCAAACAAATTTGTTGTGGGATACGGACTCGATTATGATGGGTTAGGACGAAATTTTGGTGCCTTGTATCAGTTGGTATAATCCACTTACATAAGTGGTTTCAATAAACAAGAGTATGCGGTGTGGAAGGATCTACTGGTTCCTCATGTTTTTTTATTCAGCCACCGGATTGGCACAGGAGTACTATGTACGCGGCGAAGTGAAAGATTCATTAGGACAGCCGTTACAAAATGTCCAAATCAGACAAGCTTCTACGGGCCTTTTATATAAAACTGGTGTATTAGGTAGTTTTGGATTTTCCTCGCGAGTTTATGCAGATACTTTACAGCTCACTTACACCGGATTTCGCACTGAAAAAATTAGCACAGCCGGGGCTACACCGTTGAAAATAACACTTCGTCCGTTACCCCCAGGACAACGCTTAACTGAAAATACGCGGTTATCTTCTCGCACGGCTAATATGAACAGAGATCAACGTAAAGGTTGGTTCACTGGGGATGAGACCTACGCGGATTTGCTGGAGAATAAATGGGTTAGTACATCTGCATTTCCAACCACGGGGCTTTCACTGACTGTCGATCAAGCTTCCTATTCCAATATTCGCCGCTTTATCTCAAGAGGCACTTATGTACCCACCGATGCAGTCCGTGTGGAAGAAATTTTTAATTATTTTCCTACCCTCTACAATCCTCCAGCGGATTCGGCTGTTTTTTCAGTTTCCTCTCGGGTAGGTCCTTGTCCTTGGAATTGGAATAACCATTTATTACAAATAAATC
>CAIRNW010000371.1 GCA_903879995.1 uncultured Bacteroidota bacterium | reverse complement strand
TAAGGAGGTTCACCATCCAATTGCTGAATATATTCTCCAAGATCTGTTTCGACACTTTCTACTCCAATAGAAGCCAGGTAATCGTTGAGATGAATCTCTTCAGTTACCATGCTTTTACTTTTTACAAGCGTCTTGCAATTTTTTTCGCGACAAATTTTTCCAATGGCTTCCTGCGCCTGTGTTACATTTTCGGCCCAGATTACTTTAGCGCCACGCGCGGTAATAATGGATTCAAAAAGCTCCAACTGTTTATCCAGGGTAGCAATTGCTTTCCATTTTGCATTCTTTGCTTTTTCACGAGCCAATTCAACATTCATGAATTGCTGTTTCCCCTTTGGGACCACCGCATTGTACTTACCAATATTAAAATTGATCTTACGACGATGTTCCCGATCTGCAGCCTTGACCGTGCTACTCGCTAAAAATTGTTCCTGGATTTCTTTTACCTGCATAGGAGTACTCGCTTCCCTCAAAGATAAACTACTCTTTTTGTTTCCATTCACCTTTTGCCAACGTATCCAGGGCTTCCCAAAAAGGCAATCCCCATTTACGTACAATCGGCTCTTTTAAAAATTGATAAACGGGCACTTTTAATTTCTTTCCCAACTGACAGGCCGGTGCACAAACTTTTGGGCGGGGGTCGTAGTTGATCCGCTCTGTATTAGCATATTCACTCTGTTCAGCAATGATGGGATACAAATGACAACTAATCGGCTTTTTCCAATCTATTTTTTTCTCAGCATAGGCTTTTTCAAAAGCACAATGGATGGTGCCATCTTTTTCACGTAAGCCATAAACACATATTTCTTTATCACTGGGTAAGGTAGGGGTGACCCAACCAAATTCCTCATGCCAAACATACTTTCCATTTTTTTCAATCTCCTTAACAGCTGCCTTAGTTAAATAAGGACGAACTATAGCATAGACCGCATCGATAATGGCTTTTTCTTCCTCCTCCAATGGCGCTCCCGCATCGCCATCCTCACAACAAGCTCCTTTGCACTTAGTCAGATCACATACAAATTGCTTCTCAAGTACATCGTCGCTGATTATTTTATTATCTACTACAATCATGGTTATTTTTTATTCCCCGTCTCTCTCCACCGGAGTGTTTGAATCAAATGAAGTAAATCCTTTTTTAAAAAATTATTTACCACGCCCAGCGAATCTGCATTAGGCGTTGCATCAAAATAGAGTGCACCCCTTAAAAAATGTTGGGTAGAATCAGTCACAAAAAATTGGTTAGCAGTTGCCGTATTACCCCCTAAATCAAAATAAATCCCCTCCATACCTGCCGGTGTACTAAATACGCTATCCTTGATTCCGGTTGCCATATTGATATGTTGGCGGTAAGCCATTCGATAGCCATCCTCTACCAAGGAATCAAATTTGTTTCTGTTATCAATTGGCTTGTAACTGATATGAATACGTCCTGCAAACCGAGGAAACTCAACATTGATCCACCAATCCTCAGCACGATCTTGAAAAAAAGTAGAATCTTTTTTTACTTGGGCATATACGGGATACTCAAATGTGTAAGGATAACCAGGCTGATCAAAAGTTTGATATTGCTTGTCAGGAAAATCAATTGCAAAATAACCGCGCTTTTTACCTACTGTATAGGGACTATTACAACTAGTTAATGTAATAGCTGTAATTAAAAAAAATCCTATAAATTTTTTAACTCGCATTATTTTCTCAAGAGGGATAATGAATAGAAACCTGAACACGTTGGATTCGATTTTGTTCAAGCGCCAATACTTTGAACTCAAAATCACCCACTACTATTACTTGATCTTTGGCAGGTAACGCTCCTACACGCTCCAATAATAACCCCGCCAGTGAATCACTTTCTCCCTTTACCTCATCAAATGTATCAATAGGAAGTGATAAGGCCCGACATAAATCCGGCAGCAATGTCTTTCCCTCAAATATATAGGTGTGGTCATCTACTTGTTGGCCTGTGGTTTCTTCTTCATCAAACTCATCGCGGATATCCCCAATCACTTCCTCTAAAATATCCTCCATCGTAACAATCCCGCTGGTTCCACCAAACTCATCGACCACTACTGCAAAATGGATACGACGTTGCTGGAAAGTTTTTAGTAAGTCCTCGATTAGTTTAGGCTCCGGTACAAAATAAGGAGCACGCAATAATCGATGCCAATCAAAATTAGCCGGCGCTTCCAGGTAAGGAATTAAATCCTTGGTATAAAGTATGCCCACCACTTCATCCAGACTTCCTTTGTAAACCGGTAAACGTGAGTAGTGCAATTCTTGTACACGATGTAATAATGAAGGAAAAGAAAGTTGATAGTCAACTCCGGATACATCCAATCTGCTTCGCATGATCTGCTTCACTGCAATATCTCCAAACTTAACAACGCCTCTCATGATATTTTTCTCTGCAACAGAAGCCTCCTCATCAGACTTAAACTCAATGGCCTCATCCAACTCTTGTTTTGTGATTTCCTGAAATCGATTAGCCCCGGTAGTACGCGCTATTTGATCAGCAAGCTTAACCAGCCAATTGCTAAGACCGTACAACAAAGCATTTAATCCCGCTGCCACAAAAGACCAATCATGTGCAAAACGAAGATTATGTTGGGTTCCCCAGATCTTGGGCAGAATTCTTGTGATAAAAAAAACTAAAAAAACAATAAGCAAAATACGAGCGAGCATCGCCCACCCTCCCAAAGGAAATAATGGAAGTAAAAGATAGTTTGCCAATAGAATGCTGCAAATATTCACAAAGGTCCCTGCTATGAGCAGTGTGGCATAAAGTTGCTTGGGCGTAGTTAGCAATTGTACAATGCGTCGTGCAGATTCATGTTGCTTGGTCTTTAGTACATCAATATCTTTTTTTGAGAGGGAGAAAAGTGCTGCTTCGCTACCCGCAATTACAAAAGACAAAAGCAACAGTAGGGTCAATAGCAACGCCAGGAAAGTTATACCCTGTGGCGCAGCAGCCAACAACTTGAATAACAAATAGGGAACAATAATTAATCCGTTTGACGGAGGCTCCAAGCGAAATGTTTTTTGATGAACGCGCTACAAATTTATTGAATTTAACGCGTTTACTTAGAAGAGAATAGTTTGTGTAGCCGTTGCTTGTAAATATTGATTAATAAGTTGTGGAAAGGCTTGCGATTTCAGTGCAGCTGCATCCAGCCAATTCCATTCTTTATCCAGCAAGGGCTTTTTTCGTAATCGTATTCGAATAAACTGCCCGGCTATAATCTGGTGGGATAAAGTTTGTCTGTAAAGTGACGAAATGGATTCAACAACGTACGCATTGGCTGGAATCAGCTTGTTTTTCTCTGCTAACTTCAACAATGCTTTTAACGAAGTTTCCTTTTCCGTTTCCAGCATGGGGAAAGTAGCAAGCCCTTGCCAAATATCTTTATCCGTGCGAATTTTTACCGGCAATTGCCCGCGATAAGAAGGTAACAGAAAATAAAACCAGCGATGTTTTAAGACAATCTTCTTATGCTTAATCGGTAATTGGCTTATTTTATTCTCCTTAAAAGCAATACAGGTTTTTTTAAACGGACAGTTTTGGCAAAGTGGTGCAACGGGTTTACAAACCGTGGCACCAAAGTCCATGATTGCCTGGTTATAAACACCAGGCTGTTCAGGATCCAACAAAGTATTGGCTAACTCGGTAAATTTCTTTTTGCCTTCCGTAGAGTCGATGGCCAGGTCAATTCCAAAAATGCGGGCCAATACACGAAAAACATTTCCATCTACCACGGCGTGAGGCCGGTTGAAAGCAAAAGAGGCAATAGCTGCCGCAGTATAGGAACCTACCCCTTTAAGGGTCTTCAGTTCCTCAAAGGTATCCGGGAATACTCCCTTTCTCTTTTCAGCAATAAAACGTGCCGTTTCTAGCAAATTGCGACATCTGGAATAATATCCCAACCCCTCCCATAACTTAAAAACTTGATTATCATCAGCTTTTGCAAGTTTTTTAACTGTTGGGTAGGCTTTCAGGATGCGCTGATAGTACCCCAACCCTTGTTCCACCCGAGTTTGCTGTAAAATAATCTCACTTAACCATATCCGATAGGGGTCTTTTTCCCCTTTCCAGGGCATTTTTCGGTGGTTTTTGGCCAAATTCCATGCAAAAAGCGTGGAAGAAAAGGAATTTTTGGGCTTTTTGGGGGGCATTACACCATAAAGCTAAAAAAAAATATGTCTATTTATTTGATAATCACAATATTTTACCTTAGATTGGCAGAGTAAACCCAAAACACGCATCATGAGAAAGGCCGACCTTGTAAATCAGATCGCGGAAAAAACTGGTATACCAAAGGTGGATGTACTTGTGGCCCTTGAAACTATGTTCAAGGAAGTCAAAGACACACTTGCCGGTGGCGAAAATATTTACATAAGGGGATTTGGCAGTTTTATCACCAAAAAGCGGGCTGCAAAAATTGGTCGTAACATCAAGAAGAATGTAGCGGTTCATATTCCAGAGCACTACATTCCCGCCTTTAAGCCTGCAAAAGAATTTGTTGCAGAGGTGAAGAAACTGAAAGAGCCCAAACCTGACACTGGACCTGGTGAAGAAGATTAAGCGATCAATCCGGTAACTTTGTCCGGAAAATCTAGATCGTGAAAAAACCCCAATTAATATTGGCGGGCATTGGTTTGTCCCTGGTACTTCTTTTATTTGTTTTTGGCCGCTTTGTCCCTGAAAAAGAAAAGCTTGCAAAAACTGAAAATGCTGCTATTCCCCAAACCAGCACCTTTTCTATTGATTCTGCCCGTAGTTCAGTTGAAAAAAACCTGACAGGTCAACTTAATTTTGCCCTGAAAAATCTGGAAGAAAAGCTAAAAACAGCAGCTACCCCCGCTGCGCAACTTGCTGCCTATCACCAACTTGCCCATTTTTGGTCCGAAGAATTTCAGTTTTTTGAACTATACGCCTGGAACGAAGCCCTTGCTGCACGATTGGAAAATTCCGAAAAAAGCCTCACCTTCGCAGCCCGTTTGTTCCTGGATAACCTGCAAGAGGATCCGGATGGCCCACGACGCCAATGGAAAGCTTTGCAAGC
>CAIRNW010000370.1 GCA_903879995.1 uncultured Bacteroidota bacterium | reverse complement strand
CCAATTACAAACCTGATTATTTTATTTTCTTGGGTGATAATATTTACGGGGATACTGACAACATGGATACGTTACGCGCAAAATATCAGCGTTGGGGTGCACAATCATATTTTCAGGAGCTAAAAAAAGCAACGCGTCTTTTTGCCACCTGGGATGATCATGACTTTGGTCGTAATGATGCGGGACGTCATTATCCCTATAAAAAAGAGTCAAAAGAAATTTTTCTTTCATTTTTTGAAGAGCCAGCTACCAGCTCGCGTAGAAAGCACGAGGGTATCTATCATGTAGAGTACATAAAAAATAAGGGACGAACTATCCAGCTGATTTTAGTAGACAATCGAACGTTTCGTGATGATGTAAGATTATTTGATAGTACAGCGCCAACTCCTCGCGAACGCTACTTCTATGGGTTGGACTATAGCATACATCAAAATTCAGACAGCACCTTATTGGGGGAAGAACAGTGGGCATGGCTGGAAGAAGTGTTAAAAGTTCCGGCGGATCTTCGGCTTGTTTGCAGCGGCACACAATTTAGTATTGAATATAATGGGTATGAGGCATGGGCTAATTATCCGCACGAGCAACAGCGCTTTATTGAGTTGATTAAAAAAACTCGTGCAAGTGGCGTTTTATTTTTAACAGGGGATGTTCATTACGGAGAGATTTCTAAGTTGCAAGCGCCTGGTATTTATCCTTTATATGATTTTACGTCGAGTGGTATTACCTCTACTTGGAGTTTTGCTACGCCCAATAAAAATCGAATTGAAGGGCCCGTTATGGATAATAATTTTGGATTGATTACTATTTGCTGGGAGAAAGACCCTTTGATTGATCTACAGTTAATGGATGCTGCCAACAATAGCAGAGTACAATATTCTATACGTTTGAGTGAAATTTCATTTAACTAATATGCAACAATTACTATTATTGGCTACGGCTGTCTCTTTTTGTTTATTTACAGGCTGCGCCACCACCCGGGTTAACTCTACAGCTACTATGAATTTTGCATCCAATAATGTGATTGCTCATCGGGGGGCATTTAAGAAAAACGGATTTCCGGAAAATTCAATTGCTTCCTTACGCGAGGCCATACGGTTGGGATGTGCCGGTTCTGAGTTTGATGTTCGTATGACGGCAGATGAAATATTGGTAGTCAATCATGATCCTCATCACGGGGGAATGGATATTGAATCCTCAACGTATGCTCAACTCCGTTCGCATTTACTATCAAATGGAGAGGAACTTCCAACCTTGGAGACCTACTTAAAAGCAGGTATTCAAGCAAATAAAGCAACACGTCTGGTGCTGGAGATCAAACCTTCGCCGGCAGGAATGGAGCGGGGGCAATTACTGGCACAACGGGTATGGGAACAGGTAAAAAAAAGTAAAGCTGCACGTTGGGTAGAGTATATCAGTTTTGACTTTGCTATACTTACCAAACTGCGCGCACTGGATGCGAAAGTGATAACACATTATCTCAACGGCGATAAATCACCTGCAGATTTGAAAACTGCCGGCATTCAAGGACTTGATTATAACTATAAAGTATATCAGCAAAATCCACAGTGGATTGCAGATGCAAAAGCAATGGGTTTACTACTGAATGTATGGACGGTGAACGAGTCTACTCAATTGAAATGGTGTATTAGTCAGGGATTTGATTTTATTACCACCAATGAACCTGAGTATTTATTGCAACTTAAAGATCGTTAGTTTGATTCTTCTTGTTATCAATTTGCATAAGGTGATCAAATAAATTAATCTCAGAGGCAATTCCAATCTTTTTACGAAGTCTGTATCTGCTAATTTCAACACCACGTACGGAAATATTCATTAACTGTGCAATTTCTTTGCTGCTAAGATTCATGCGGAGGTAAATACAGAGTTTTACCTCGTTTGCAGTTAGCGATGGATACGTTTTTTTGAGGGTGACTACAAAGTCACTGTGCACCGTGTCAAAATGTTTTGCAAATGTTTCCCACTCCTGATCGATTTTATCATCATCTGATACGGACTTGATTACCTTTTTTATTTCTTGTATTGCTGTTTTGTCTTGGATATGCTTTAATACATGGGCTAATTCTTCTTTGATCTTTGATAGCAATTCACCTTTTTTTACAAGGTGCATCGTAGAGGAGGCAAGCTCAGCATTTTTAAAATTAATTTCACTGGCTAATTTTTCATTTTGTAATGCTACTACCTCACTCTGTGTTTTATTTAGTTCTAGTTCGCTGATATAGAGTAGTTTTTTATTTTCTTCCTCCATTCTTTTTTGCTGTCTGCTGAATTTGATCTTTTGCAATTGGTACATCAAAAACAGTAAGCCCGCAAAAAGAAAAATATAAATGGAGTAGGCCCAGGAGGTTCTATACCAAGGGGGGAGTACAACAAATTCAAATTTTTCAATACTGGATTCACTTCCCAAATTGTTCCGCGCTTTCACTTCAAACGTATAGCGTCCCTCCAATAAGTTGGTATACTCTTTGTCTGAGCGGGTACTCCAGGCAGACCAGTTATTATCAAACCCTTTTAATCGATAGGAGTATTCCAATTTTGATTCTTGTCCATATAGAATGGCAGAGAATCCAAACCGAATTGTTTTCCATTTATTGGGAATCTTAAGATTTTCTGTAGTGGTCTGATTTCCACCGAGTGTGCCAAAGCCGCCATACAAGAGACTATCACTAGTTCCTATGATATTCACTTTTCTGATTCCAACTTTTAGCTCTCTTTTGTTCTCGAGGTATTTTTTATAGTTCACATGAAATATTCCGCGCTCGGCACTGACAAAAATGTTTTCTTCATTGACGGGAAAAATATTTTCAAAGCCACTTAGAATCTTATTAGATAATTCTGGTAAGTAAGTAATGGATTGTTCGTTGGTGTTGACAACACCTACTGTTTTTTCCTGCACAAACCAGTAGTTCCCGTCTTTATCTTGGTTGATATAACGAACACTTTTTGTACCCAGTGTGGATGTAAAAAGTGGGTGGGGCTTAAATTGATCACTCGCTTGTTCGTATTTATAAATTCCACGTTCTGTTGCGAGTACTATTTGATCCTCTATTTTAAAAATATGGTTATTGAGCGGTGTGGGTATGCCTTTGTCTTTTTCATATTTGCTAATCTT
>CAIRNW010000369.1 GCA_903879995.1 uncultured Bacteroidota bacterium | reverse complement strand
CTTGGATCATGTGTTGTTTCATGGACCGCCTGGTTTAGGTAAAACAACACTATCCAGAATTGTGGCGAATGAGTTAGGCGTACAAATAAAAGAAACTTCAGGACCCGTTATTGAAAAGCCAGGTGATCTGGCAGGATTATTGACCTCGCTGGAGCCCAACGATGTATTATTCATTGATGAAATTCATCGCTTGAGTACTATTGTTGAGGAGTATCTCTACGCCGCTATGGAGGACTATCGGATTGATATCATGATTGACAGCGGACCCAATGCGCGAAGTATTCAACTCAATTTGAGTCCATTTACATTGATTGGGGCTACCACAAGAAGTGGATTACTTACGGCTCCATTGCTTTCTCGATTTGCGATTAAATCCAGGTTAGAATATTATAAAGCGTCAGTACTCGATGCAATCTTAAAAAGATCTGCTTCTATATTGGGGGTGCGAATTACGGATACTGCGGTGGCAGAGATTGGTCGAAGAAGTCGTGGTACTCCCCGTATCGCTAATGGACTTTTACGTCGGGTACGGGATTTTGCACAGGTATTGAATGATGGCGCCATTGATTTAGGTATTACACAACACGCACTGCGTGCTTTGCATGTGGACGAACATGGTCTTGATGAAATGGATAATCGCATTCTATCGACCATCATAGATAAATTTAAAGGGGGCCCCGTTGGAATTACCACTATTGCTACGGCAGTAGGAGAGGAGGCCGGTACCATCGAAGAAGTGTATGAGCCTTTTTTAATTCAAGAAGGATTTTTGCAACGCACCCCTCGCGGACGTGAGGTTACGCGCAAAGCTTATGAGCATTTAGGAAAAACAGGACCGCAGGAAGCAGGCACCCTTTTTTGATTATTTAGTACGAATAATTGCAGTAAGCTATTACAGATCTTCTTCTCGTTCCAACATCAGGATAGCACTTTGTGGTACTATAAAGTACTTTTCGTTTTCATAAATTACTTCTGTTGCACCACTTAATAAAAAGATTGCCAGGTCTCCTTCTTTAGCTTGCAGGGGAACGTATTTTATTTTTTCTTCTTCAGACTTCCAGCTCTCTTCTTCAATGGGCATGGGAATGGCATAGCCAGGACCGGTTTTGATCACGTAGCCTTGCTGCACTTTTTCTTTTTCCTGCACACCCGGAGGCAAATACAAGCCACTGGCTGTTCTTTCATCGGGGCGGGTAGGTTTTATCAATAAGCGGTCTCCAATGACAATTAATTTCTTCAGGCGGTTATCGGGTGTAATATGCATAGGATCAATATGTCCTACAAAAGTAAATAATCGGGTTTTAACAAAATATTCAGCCAACTTCCTTCGTTCACCCCTTGGCATTGCCTTTATTTGTAATCATAGGATCTTAAAATAACCTGTTTATGGAAAGTAAAAAACCAAAAATCCTGCTCTGCGAAGACGATAATAACTTGGGTGCTGTACTCAAGAACTATTTAGAGTTGAATGATTTTGATGTAATCCTCGAGCGCGATGGCCGATTGGGGCTGGCTGCTTTTCAACGGGAAAAGTTTGAGCTGTGTCTGCTTGATGTGATGATGCCCAACATGGATGGCTTTGCGTTGGCGGAAGCAATTCGTGATGTGGATCCGGATGTGCCTTTATTTTTCTTGAGTGCTAAAACCAT
>CAIRNW010000368.1 GCA_903879995.1 uncultured Bacteroidota bacterium | reverse complement strand
CCTCCGGCAAAGGGTCCGATCCCCCCGGCACGTACACGGAAGGTTACAGGAGCCGAGTTGTAGGATACAAAAGGCCTTTCAATTTTATCATAGGCTCCATTCCAGGCTGTTCCCAGATCAATGAACTGTACTAATTGGAAATTGCGAAGAAAGGCGCTGTTGATAGGCCGATTAATGAAAGTAGTAAAGACCGGGATACGGATTTCACTGTTGAACACCATGGCATTGTTTCCGTTGGCTACATTCTGTTTAAACCCACGCAGATTAACTGCTAAGGATTCAAAAGCATATTCTGCATCGGGATCAGGTGTATTTGCAGGATCAAAGTATCGATAGGATCCATCTCTACGTCTGTTTTGTCCAAAGAGTAACCAGTTGTCTACGCCACCCAGGTAGTAAATGATTTTTTGACTACCCCAGGAAAAATCGGCAGCGCCTCGCACGGCCCAGGTAATATTTCGATAGATGGGAAGAAAATAACGCGCGTCAAATCCCATGTTCATTGTGAAGGGAAAATCGCCTGATTCTGTTTTTACATTATTACCGATCTGTGCATTATAATCCCAGTAAATTTTCCAGCGTAATCCGTTCCAAATATTCAAAGCAGGTGTAATAGCATCATCATGCACAAACTCAACATGTGCCAATGCATATTTTTTGACCAGGTCTTTTCCTTTAAGCGATTGGTCTGGATAAGCGGGGTTTGCCAGCTTTACATATCGGTCACTTCTAAAGGCGGCATTGATGCGAAGGCTTCTTACTTTATTGAAAGGATAACTAACCGTAGCCTGGTATAGATTGGAATGCAACTTGGTGTCAAAGAAAATAGTATCGGTATACAAAGGAGGATTCTTAACCGTATTACGATAATAGGTAATCCCGTAGTCAATTCTTTTTTTCAAATATTGCGTAGTGAACACATATTCATTCGCATCCAAATTGGGACTGATTCGATAGCCTCCCGCAAATTTGATATCCTCCATCAAATCAGAAGTACCAATTCTTACAATACCATTTAGCGGATTGTTGTTACTTAATGTAATGGGTCCGTATCCACCTTGATAAGGCTGAAAACGTGTAACCAGTACATTGTTATTAAAACCAGAAACCAAGTAGTCGTTAAAGAATTTTGGAGGTCGATATTCAAATATTTTATTCTTTGACGTGGTTTGTTTTTTCAAAGGAATTGCTTGCGTACCTACCGGAGCGGCCGTAGTTTCCTCTTCAAATCCGGTACTAAATACAGGCTCGGTTTTTTTGGTAGTATCAATTACGGGAACGGGTACAACCGGTGCAGCAGGTTTTCGTAAGTTCTTTTTTTCTTCCTCAATGAGTTTGCGAACATACTCTGTTGGTCGAGCCGTAACATTTCTGCGACGAAGCGTATTCTCATCAATCTTTAAGCGATATAATAATTTTGCATCGCCCAAACGAACTACTTCACTCACTTGCTGATTATCTCCCGCAGTACGTGTTTCCAATAAACTGCTTTGATAATTAGTGAGCGGGAAGATGTAAGCTGAGTCCAGGGTCACAGAGACAAATCCAACGGAGTCGATATCTGTTTTGTCCCAATCCTTCATGACGCTGTCTACTTCTGCTTGCGGCGGATTGCGAAGTACTTCGTCTCCAATAAATACTAGTGTATCCAGCCCCGCCCGCTCAGTAGTAAAGAAACCGGCATAGCGGTTATTAATTCCATTTTCGTCACTCACAAACGTAAAATGGCTGCTATTGTATTGTGAAGGATACCTGGCATTGCCCCGAGAAAGATTAGTCAGCTTGGAAACCTGGCGTAGTTCGCTTTTATTCCAATTGTCAACTAAAAATATATTGAAGGATTTGCTGGGGGCTGCGTTTTCTGTTTCGCTTCCGGTTGCAGCAGGACGATTACTAGAAAATAATATTCCGGTTTTATTGGGGAAAGCAACAAAGGAAGGATCGAGATCGTCGTAGG
>CAIRNW010000367.1 GCA_903879995.1 uncultured Bacteroidota bacterium | reverse complement strand
GAGGTCGGAGGTACGAACCTTTCAGCGAACAGGCTTTATCTGGCTTTGGAAGAAAATCAAATCCCGTCACAAATTATCCCTTTCATGGAAAAAGCCTTGAGCTGGACTGTAGATTTACACCATTTGAACATCGGGGACAAGTTCAAGTTAATCTACGAAGTTAAAGCGGTGGACGGTACGCCTTTAGAAATCACAAAGCTTAAGGCAATATATTTGGATAACGGAGAAAAAGAACTCTTCGGTTTTTATGTCGATCAACTCGATACAACGGCTTTCTATGATGAAAAAGGTAGGTCGCTCAAAAAGAAATTCTTGATGGCCCCTATTAAGTACGCCCGTATTTCATCCAGTTACGACAAAAATAGGAAAAATCTGTTTGGCTCTGGGATCATGCCTCATTTGGGAACAGATTATGCAGCAGAAACAGGCACCCCTGTTTTTTCAGTAGGGGACGGTGTGGTCACCGCCGTTGCCACGAAAAAAAATAATGGCAATTTTGTTAAAATCAAGCACGATAACATGTACGAAACCCAATATCTACACCTCCATGGATTTGCCCCCGGGCTTACCGTTGGGAGAAGGGTTTCGCAGGGCGAGGTAATCGGGTATGTTGGCGAAACGGGTAGAGTGACAGGACCTCATGTTTGCTTTCGGTTTTGGAAAAACAACGAACAGGTTAACCACCTTACAGATGATTCGGTTGGCCAACCAGGAAACAGTACACTCGATCTTGAAGAGCGGCAGATATTTATAACTAACCGTGATACATTGATGAACAGACTTTATCAGATTAGCTATCGTTAACAGAGAAACCATTTATTTGAATCAGACAATTACCTGGGGTTTAATCAGTCTTGCTGCGAAGACTCGTTTTTGGCATTCTTAGAATCCATACGCTCTCCGGCACACGCAAAGTACACGAACCACAACCAATATTAGACTTGTTGCGAGGGGTCAGCAAGGTGGGAAAAAAGAGTCATTTTTTGTCCACACGAAGGCTTTTTGAGGGAGTATAGCTGCCTTAGATGACCGAAAAAAGGCACAGTGTGGGAAAAAAAGGGACTTTTTGACCCCTTGATGATCCCCCTCGCAACAAGTCTATTACTTCCAAGGATAATGGCCTAGCTAAAACAGGCACCCTTCAAGCGTAGACAAAAAGATATGGGCAGTACGATAACATACCCGCGATTCCGCGTAGCATGAAGCCCCATTCATTTATACCATTCACCCTCTTTGGGTTCGTCGTGATTTTTTCTGATTATTGGTGACTTTTTTAGATTGTTACTGATATCTATCGGATTGCGCGAGTGATCAATTACCCCTTTCGGATCCCAAATATCCCTGAATTGCAAGTCCTTCAGCTTTTCAAAAATATACTGGAAATTGGTCAAAAAACTCTCGATCACCCTAAAAGATTCTTGTAGATCCAGGGGGTTGAAAACCACTTTTTCTGCCTTCTCAACCAACTCTTGTAAGTCTGAAGGACTATTGGTTGTTGCCCAAGTTGTGAAATATTTTAGTATTGCATCTTTGTCTTTTGCCCTGCTGAGGGCATTGTTAAAGACCCCACCCATCGTACTGAAAAATGCGACCGTGTGTATTGGCGGTGCGTATGGAAGGAGCATCCGGAATGTGGCCTTATTTAACGTCACGAAGTCAAGGAGACGTGACGACAGTTCAAGGGCATCTTTGCTGAGCTGATTTGAATCGCCCGTCATCCTATTCTTTTCAATTGTTTTTTCCCTTATTTTCAAAAGATCTGATTCAATTAAGCTGAGCAACTTCTCACATATCTTATAACGGTCCCAAAGTGCACGGTAGCAACGTATTGTCGTACAAGGAGGTATATAGCTTCGATCCTGGCTCATACCCTGATATGAGTTGACGAACTTAGCAAGCGGGATTGCGTTGTGGTCAAAGTATTCTACATTTAGTTCCTCCTTTGGGACGATGTTGATTTGATAGAAGGGTACCACATGCGGATGCCTGACGGGAAACTCCTCGCTGCTCGGCTCACCAAAAGGCTGGCGCCGGAAGGGATCAACTTTCAGGATTACAAAACACTCAGAAGATTGCATGGACAGACCGGAAATAGGCTGTCGCAAAGTTTCCAAGTGATTATCTTCCGAGATATCGACCCGAATACCTGATCTGAGGATTGCCTGGCAACGAGTCACGGTGACCCAACCTTCGGAAAGTATTACATTGAATGGATCACCTTGGAAATTATGCGGTGGTAACAATCCAAAATTCACGTCGGTCAATACGGACGCCAGCCCATTGAAAAGCATATTTTGAAAACTGTTATCCTGCCCAATGAGGTGTTCTTTGTTGATTTTCATGCCATTCACCCAGTTTATAGGTAAATGGCTCCCTGGACTTGGCATAAATATATGATTTAATTAAAGTAAACCATCAAGCATAAATAGTTATACCTTCGGAACTGTAATAAGAATATGTCGAACTATCTCCGCGGAGCGTGAAACAGTCTACCTGATTACCATGTCTTAATCCTTTCTGCAAAAATAACCTCATTTGGAGCAATATGACCTCTACGAAAAGGTTCGTAAGGGTCAATGTAATATCGCTCAATCCACCACCATTTTTTCCTGGCCCTAAAAAAAACCCATCCGAATACCTTTTCACCTTCTTGATTGGCTATACACTCGATACGCACATTCCTGCTCCTTTTTGCCCTTTCATTATATTCCATTAATGCATTGAAAAAAATCTGGTGTAGAGAGTTTTCCCGTGGTGAGACTACGGGAATGGTTACTATATCCTTGGCTTTTCCATACTTAAGCGGTAGTTGGAACGAAAAGCGGAGGCCATTTTTATCGAATTCTACAGGAAACTTTTCGGATTGTAAATTGGGGATATACGGGATGAGTTCTTGCTCAACAATGGGTATTTTGTTCCAAAAATGATGGGCCAATACTACACTGAAGGGCAATAATAATAAAATCAAACCTGCTGTATAATTATCAGCAATCCCTTCATTTGCTTTGAAAAAGGGACTCTCCAGCATCCAGAAAGAAAGAAAATAGGAAAAAGCTGAGAAGCTGAGTAAGAGGACAATCAGAGGTAATGTTTTCTTTAACGATTTATCTGTACCCCACGCCCACGAGAACTTTTTATTCAGTAATACAAGCAGTACAAACCCAAAAATTAGAAAAAAGATGAAAATTATCCAGGAATACACGTCAGGAGGAAGGGACAATGGCTTTTTAACCATTAATCTTCCGGATCCTAAGGCAAAAAAGACAATAAATACGATTATAAGAAATTTAATATTCCCCTTTTTGAAGAAATTCCCTTCACTATCGCTCAGGTACATCCAGACGATGCTTGCAGATAAAAGTGTTATCAGTATAAGCAAGAACCAAACGTAGGGCATATCTACATCAATTAATTTTCTAAAACCATTGAAAAGCCAAGAATATTCATATTCGAACCATCATCCAGTTGACAGGAACCCGTCTGTGGTTCAACAAGCAACCTCCACGATGCATCCAGATCAAAGGGCATGAAATAGTCAAAAAGCAGGTTTATCAATCTCTCCTGAGGCGCCCCCGGCAAATAATCTGCTGCAGCAGCAGTATCAACCGGGCCAATACAAATATCTATAGCAGGAAGATCATCCAGAACCTCCGACCCAGGAATGAAGTCGAACCCTAAAACGGAATTGTACCCCAAACTTGAGGCTAAACTATCCTCCAGGGAGCAAACTTCTTTATGAATGGTGTTAATCTGAATATTTTCTTTTAGTAGAATTTTGAATAGTCGAGAAACAAATGGGAAATTTCCAACAATTTTATGCGCCAAAGGAAGCATATAAAAAAGAAAATCCTTCTGGAATGCACTGAGGCATTTCATAGTAGGCCATAGTGATTCAAGGATATAGTTTTGAAAAGGACTAAGAAATCCATTATGGCCCTTATGCTCCATCGCTTCGATTTCTATCCTCTTTCTGAAAAATTCCTGCTCGAACGGATAAAAAAACCTCCTGGCGGCCTTTTCTTCATCCTGCAACTTTTCCCTTTCCAATTGAGCTTCATCAATAGAAATTGTTCTTGGATCACTATATTCATGAAACACCGCTTTCGGAAGCATATCATAAAGGCCCTCACGTGCTATCTCCAATCTTAAAATTTGCCGGTCAGAGTACTCGTAGTCACTCGCCTTTTCCAATTTAGCAGATACAATATCTTTGAGATAGCCCCTTTTAAAATTAGAGGAGAAGATAACTGAAATATCGTCTGTTTCAATTAGGCCTTGTTCCAACAGGGAGAAAATTAAGCACTCCAACCTTGCCGAATGCCTGATCAAAATACCCGTTGATATTTTAGATGCCTTAGACAACAGTTTTAATTTTTACTTCGATTGGGATAATAGAAGCTGAGTTGATGTTGAGTTGATCTTGAAGTTTTGAAACCCCGGCCATAAACTCCTCATTTGACCCAGGCTCCCCCACCGATTTTTTGGGGTTTAACCAAACTTCCACTACTCGCTCTACACCATGGGTCGTAAGGTGGGCCACACGAAAGCCCCTACGAACAATAACCTCCTCTATCTCTTCACCCAATGTTGCGTAACAGAAAGATTTTATATCCTCCACTGAAACAACGCGCTCTCGATTAGTAAGTGCCTTTTTGAAAGCAAAGCGGCTTTCAAATGAACTGCGCTCGTCCTTTCCCCCTTCGGTCCCAGTCATAAGGTATAAGCTGTCCCTTTTCAAAGCAGTAAACTCATATAGATCAATACTATTCCCGGATGCAATTCCATTTGCATCGGCGCCATTTGTCGTCCAGTAAGAAATCTGGACAGAATCTTTTCCCTCCAGAGGTTTTATAATCAAGTAGGAAATAGAATTCAGATCCTTTTTCTTACTTAAAAGTTGCTGCTCAAGCTCATTAACCTCCTGATATATACCCTTAACTTTATCGGAAAGATACTCTAAATCATACGCAGAAAACGAAGCACTTTCATCACGAAGGACGTCAATCATATCCAATAGACTCCTGGTAGCATCACTTTTACTGAATTTGTTTACCCCCCGCTTCCGAAGCGTAAATTCACCAGCGTTATAATTACCGATATTAGTCAGTGGGACAGAATGAAAAGGCTTGCCATTCTGACTGACAACCTCTTCAATATCAAAGAAATAGTCTTCAAAATTTAAAGGAAGGATATTGGCATTTGCCTTGATATTATTGAAGCTCTCGGAAATATAACGCCTGTTCATAACCGGAAAACAATTAGTATGACACTCGACCCGTGTCAAAAAATCTTCGGGAACAAAACCAGGAAATTCTATTTTCAGCCAAAGGTACTTTGTTGTTTTAAGCGAAGTAAGCTTTTCTGGCGAAAATACAGTCTCAAATTCAGCTGGATAGTATCGCTTTAAGTCATCCAGCGAATCAGTGCCCAGATATTCATGAGATAAATTACCAACAGTCATAAAATGTGCTAAATAATGGCTCTCGATTTGTTCTTCAAACCGTCTTGTGGTACTGAATTCATTTCTGAATACAACGATTGGTGGTACATTTTGATCCTCATGGTTTATTTTGGCAATCCCCCGGTGAACAGGAAGTTTGTTGCCCTCCAGAGTCCAAATGGTATCCTCCAGCATACGAAGGCAATCATCTCGCTTTGCCTGATTCCGCCAGTTGAAGAAAAAGCTTATTTCATCTATACTAGAAAGGGAGGCCGCCAGCTCTATCCCGATCCAAAGAATATTATGTCCAAGGGATTCTCCTGATTTGGAATCAAGTATGGTTCTCCGCTTAGGAATTTCATCAACCTTCAGCACTTGTCGCCCAGTTCCAAGAACTGCTACGCTGCAGTCATGAACGCGGTAATTGGAGACTGGAGAGAAGAATATATCTTTAGATTGTCTTCCCGATTTTTTTGGCGTGTAAAACAAATTACTTGTTTTTAGCTCAAAAAAAGGCGTAATAGACCTTGCGTGAAGTACAGCATGAGCAGTCTGTGCACAAGTCAACTCGTCAGGTGTCAAAAGTGCAACAATACGGTCAAGGATACGCTCCTCTGCTAGGTGCATCTCACGATCAATACGCTCAAGTTCGGTCGCACAAGCCTCCATAAGCAAGCTTACTAACGGATCGAATGCCTCTGACTCCATCTGCGTTTCGTCATAACCCCATTCTCTTGCGGCAAACCGAAGCATACGGAGTTTAATCTCTTCCCGAGTCTGCATAAATTCGAAAAAATTATTGCCTATACGGCTATTTTGAGCTAGAGCTAATCGATGCCGGGCTGAAATAAATCACAAAAGGAGGCGGGGAATATGTTCTGTTTATCAGAATCAACTTTCCTGAAATGGATATTTCGATTTTTTTCTTGACCCGCGTCATCTTTCTGTCTTTATCAAAATAGAGGTCTTCGATGCTTAGCCTTACGATTACTTTAATTTCCTCTAATCTCTTCTCACAGGTTTTAATTAATTCCTTTATAGAAACCTCAAATCTATGCTTGACTCTTTCAATGACCGAAGGATTGTCAAAATCATAGTCTAATAGTTCATTCCCAAAAGATTGATCGTAACGTTTACTACCATATTTCGTGGCGAGTATTAGATAGATGTTGGCCGTAATGGATTTTTCAAGACTTTGCTTTGGGTGCTTTTCTGCCCTTTCCATAAGCACGGCACAATTCACGGGAAGCGTATAATATTCCATTAGTTCAGCTTAATAATCGAACCTTTAATGTCATTGATCGCAGTAGCCTCTACTGTTATATTCATGCCATTCATCTTAGTCTGGGCAGATGGGGAGCCCACATTACATTTCATTTTACCCTCTGCAGTCAGCTCGTTACCTGAAATGGTAGCTTTTTGTACCCCGGTGACCTCCAAGTCAGTGCCCGCACTAATACTCGTTTTCTGAGAAGCTTTTACGCTTAGGTCGCTCCCGGCAGAAGCTTCTATTTTTTCGTCTGCAACAATTTTGATATTCTTGGCTTTAAGCTCCAAATCCCCCCCATCACTCATAATCGTAATCTTTCCATTTCCACTCAAAGTAAGCGTTATGGAATTTTTCCCATTTTCGATTTTGATTTCTTCTTGTCCACTTTCATCATTAAAGGAGATATGGTTCCCACTTTTTGTTTTAATTGACTTTTTATTATTGCTGGAGTCAGGGACATTTTTATCGGGTTTAGACTTGCCGTGATAAAGGCTGCCCAGTACGTAGGGTTTATCAGGATTATTATGCTCAAATCCAACGAGCACTTGATCACCTTTTTCAGGTACAAAATAAGTGCCATGTACTCCCCCTGCACTGTTCGCCGCAACCCTGATCCATGGTGTTTTTTCACCCCTTTGTTTTTGCCACCAAAAGGATACCTCCACTCTCCCCAGCTTTTCCGGGTCATCGTTTGAGACAACCTCCGCCGGCTGCAACTCACCTACGGGTTGTTTGACATTTTGGTTCTGCGGTGGAAGTTCCAGCGATGCAGGGATTGCCGTGAAGTGGTTAATATATTCACCGCTTCCTGTAATTGAGTGTACCAGTTTTACAATACGAAATTCACCATAGTTGGCCTCTTTAAAATCCGATTTTGAGCGATCAAAAAACTTTCCAAGGACTTTAAACGAAGAACCCGTATTCAACATGTGATTGAGGCTGCTGCCATCGAAAATCATATAGTTTGCAGCAATAGCAGCTTTCTGCTTTTTTGAAAAGTGATTGAGCAGTGCCTTCTCCTCTGCAGACTGACCATAGAGATGGGTTGGTTCAAAACTGAATAAGTCTTCAGAATGCCTCGCCAATAATTTCCCGAAATCATCTAAACCACCAACTTGAGCAGAACCCGCTGCAGCTTCTGGAAACTGGTGGCTTATGTGGTCATAGGATAATAACTTGAAATTCGATGGGCGGGCTGACATTAACATGGAAAAGCTCACAAGGTCGGTCTCAAATTGTAAATTATTTGCTTTTTCCTTTTCCAGCTTTCCAAAGGTGAGACCTGTTCCGTTATAAAAGAACCATTCTCCGTAGGTGTCAGCCAACCTTGAAAGAAACTGAAAGGTACTCTCATTGTATTGAACTACATAAGGTATTGACTTACTGTACGATGGATCAGCTTTTACTTCGACATTATGCCTTCTGGCTACTTCGCGGACGATATCCCCAAGGTTTTTTTCCGTAAATGACTGTGAATGGATGCCATCATCCAGAAGCTTAGACCGACTGTAACCGGAGAAAGTAATCTCATCAACTTCATCTTTGCTGAGTCTGATACCGGTTATGATTCCCTTAAAATAATTCTTTTCTTTGGATTGCCCCGATTCTGGGTATAACTCGATTTTTACCTCCTTTCCAATATTACTTTCGGCTATACTTTTGATGATATTGTCCTTTTCATGAACCCTGCACTTGATCTCAAAATAATGATGATCAAAAACTGTTTGGTTAATCGTACAGCGCTTAAGCCCTACAACCGGACTACCATCTAACTCGACCCGAAAGTTAACTTTATTACCCATGAACAGACTAATTTTTAGCAAGCAAAGGAAAAACGTAAATGCTTCTTACACAAGCAATAGTTAAATTAAATACAGTACAATTCAACTACTTACCCAGGCTTCAAAGCATTTACGTTTTCATTAAGGCCTTATCTCCGGATAATTGATAAAAATGAATAGGGCTAAGGAATATACCGGCGTAAAGGCACTTAATTTACCGCTTCCCACATATTCTCAAAAGTCCCCCCTGGATCCAAGGTGATTTTGTGCGCAGAAAAGGTAAAAGTCTCAACCATCGGCTGTTCCCTGTTTCCCCCGACCACATCAAAATCCTCCCCATACGCAACGAGATAAGCATCTTCAAACTTGAGTACCTTAGCCGGCGCCGCAGGATCATTCCTTTTGGTAAACTGAATCTCCCCACTCTTAGTGGAAAATTCATTGATTACCCAATCATAGAAAAATGTCGAACCAGACGATTCAAGCTGAACAGTAATTTTCCCGCCCATCAGCCTGTTAGTGGGCACTCCGTTACGCGAAGTGTCACGATCTAGGTAATAGTGGCATTTTAGGACTTTACGGGTTTCGCCCTCAACCGTAATTTTTGCATCAAACGACATGGTAGAATAGATTTAGAAGTAATAAAATGTTTTTATCGGTACAGTTTAACGACGGTTTGAAAGATCAGAGTACGGCGGGATACAGATTACCTGAATGTTCAACCAGACAAATCCAACGTAACACCAACCCGAACAATAGCAACAACTGAAGGGATATAACCTACTTGCAGGAATCTTATTCTATTTTCGCATCATATTTATTCCCCCCACCGGGAGATTCGCCACTCTTTCCGTCCAACCGAAGCACAAAATTCTTAGCAGGGAAAAATGGCGTGGCATGAACATAAACTTGAAGCCGATCTTTATGGTTGCTGTCTCGTTTTATCTCTATTTTGCCAACTTTTTCCAGGAACTTGTGCTCACGCACGCATTGATCGAAAAAACGAGACACCTCCTTGTGGATGGCCATTTCTTCATTGGTAGAAATGTTGATAAAAACTTTTCGGTTCAGGAAATCCATCATACACTTTGTAAGCCAGTCAAAGGTCCTGGTAACCGAATAAGTCTTCATTCCCGGGTTAGTACCTGTGAACAAACTACTGCCGGACATTGCCTGTACTTGATTGAAAGAGTTCTCCATGGGAATAAGCCCCAAGTCCCCAAGCTTGGCCAGGTCGTTCGCAAGGATAATAAACCTTGTTCCCAGTGCACCACGAACGACCCCATGTTTTACGCCTGCAGCGACCTGGGCCATATTCTCAGCGTACAGTTTTCCGGCCAATGCTGCCGAGGGTGGAATAAATAAGGGCTGCTCCTCACCAGAGTCCAGGTATTGCTCACGACCAATCAACCAATTACAGCACAACATCATATTGGAGCGGAACGCATCATCGCCGGTGAGCTTCATCCTTTCAAATTGTTTCAGAACCTGGTCAGTATTCTCAAAATTGGCGAAATCTGTCACAAGCATGACCTTATGGTCGTGGGCAACCCTGCCCCATTCGTCAATCACCTCTTTTGAACCCATAAAACCCGGTATGACCAGCAGGCTGTAATTGTTCATCAAATCCAGACGATCATACTTTTCTTTAAATTCCTCGGCAACTTTACCAATGAAACGCCGGCTGTCCATATCCTTCACCTTTTCCATCGGGGCATTCAGGATAGTAAGATTTTTAACCGGTTTGTCCCCAGCGGCATTGACAAAGAATGCTGATAGTGACCGGTAATTGGTCTCTAGATCATGTGTGGCATCCAGGGTGCGTTTAATATTTGCTGCAAGAATCTCGCCGGATTTTTCTCCAATCTCCCGGCTTTTTTCAATCATATCCCCAACGTTACCCTCTGACTCGAGCATATTGACCCAGTGCCTGATCCGTACCTTGAGGGCTTCCCGCTCTAACTTGGTATCATTATCCATCATGAACATATCCCGCATAGGCCCTAGTTCCATGTTCTCCGCCCCTGCAATGGTCGTGGAGATTAAATCAAACCCGCCATAATCAGACAAAACCTCCAAAGCCGATTTGAACTCCTCCCTACTGTTTTCATTATTTTGTTGCAACTCTTCACTCATGGTACAAATTTTATAAAATGTAAAGGATTAGGAACAGTGGGATATCATCCACCAAGTTCATTCAACAAGTTTTTAATGGCTGCCAGGTAAGCCGCTTTCTTTTGAGGGTCACTGAGTACTTTTTGCAGCATCTTGTTATTCTGCAGTCTCCTGGCCATCTCTATATGGTCTTTTTGGCTTTGCTGCAAGGTATTTAGAAAGGAACTCTTTTCTACGTATGCCTTCTTTGTAAAGTCGGCTACAGACCTGAATTCCAATGTTTCTGTTATACTGCGCCCATCTTCATCCTCATATTCAACCTTTACTTCAGGCTTATAATGCGCAAATACATCTTCAAGCGTCTCTAGTTCATAGTTCAGTTCAGGCTTGGTAGCGGGCTTTCCACTTAAATCACCTACAAACAAGGTCCGATTATTGGGAATGTCTTGCATTGAAGCCGAAGCCATATCACCAGCTTCATAAACAAAACCCTGTTTTCTCATTTCAAAGTTTGAAGCAAATTCTGGCATAAATAATTAATTTAAAATTTTTTGAATAAAACATAGGGATTACATGAACATTCTCAGGTGCAACGAGGCAATCGTTTTAACATGATATAATCCATAGTACATAACCTTATGTAAATGAGAAGATAAGATAAGCTAATTGAATAAACCTATTTTACCCTAAAATTGCCAGGAGGTTTAAAAGTCTTGTAGAAAAATCAGGAAACAGATATAACCAGTTCGCCCTCTACCAAATCACAAACGATTTTATGCCCCGGTACTGCCCTGCCCTCCACCATCATTTTTGAAATCGGCTTTTGCAACTCTGAAGCAATCACCCTGCGCAAAGGCCTGGCCCCGAACCTAGGCGAGAAACCCTTATTGGCTAAATATTGCATCGCCTGCCCGGTCACCTCGAAGTCCAAGCCTTGGCGCTCAAGCGCCTTCGTTAACGGCTTTAATTGAATACTAAAGATATCAACAATATGCTGCTCGCTGATTGGGGCGAACGGGATTATTTCTGTTAAGCGGCCAAGGAACTCGTCTTTGAAATACTTGCCCATTGCCTGTATGAGTTCCTGCTGGTCAGGAATCTCCCCTGCGGAGAACTTTTCGACGATGTAATCGCTCCCAATATTGGATGTAAAGAGAATAATGGCATTAGAGAAATCTCCTTCTTTGCCAAGTTTATCAGACAACTTCCCGTCGTCCAGGATTTGTAGAAATGTTTTGAATACCTCGGGGTGGGCCTTTTCGATTTCGTCAAAAAGTACAATGGAGTAAGGCTGTCTTCGGATTTCGTTGACCAAAGCGCCCCCTTCCTCATATCCTACATACCCAGGTGGTGCCCCAATTAGGAACTGAGCAGTGTGCTTCTCTGTAAATTCCGACATATCGAAGCGGATAAGGGCCCGCTCATCATTGAAAAGAAATTCTGCAACAGATTTAGCCAGTTCAGTTTTACCTGTTCCGGTTGGGCCAAGTAGGAAAAACGAACCAATTGGCCTCCTGCTGTCCGACAAACCTGCCCTTGAAACCCTCACTGCGTTCACGATAGTCTCCAGCGCATGATCCTGGCCAACGACACGACCCCGGAGAAATTGCAACATGTGCTGTAACTTTTCCTTTTCGTCAGATTGGATCTTTCCTAGAGGTATCCCGGTGGCGTAGGCCACTACGGCACCAATGTCATCGGCATTGATGCTTGTTTTCCCCTCATCCAGCAACTCGGTCAATTCAGACAAGTTTGAAGAAAGATACTCCAGCAAAGGCTCTGTGGATTCCATGGCCCCTACGTCCCTGGTATCTTTCAGTCGCCCAATCATGATTGGGCTCACCCGGTCCCGGATTTGTACATCGAGCCATTTCAACTCCCGAATGGACTCCCATTGCCCCGCTGATTCACATTTGGCACGGAGCAACTCCAGCTCAGCGGTAAGCAAGGTAATTTCCATGGAACTCGTATCCTTCATCATCCGCACAGCCGCCATTGTCTTGTCCAAGAGATCGATTGCAGAGTCAGGAAGTTGCCGCTCTTTGAAATAGCGCATCGCGAAATCAACTGCTGCCGAAAGCGCCTCTGGCTCAGTATCCAAAAGGTGGTGCTCCCGGTAGAGGGGCATAAGCACTTCCAGCATCCGCAAAGTTTTCTCCCTATCTGGTTCTTTGACTTGCAAGACATCAAACCGACGTACAAACGCGTCGTCCTTCTCGATATATTTGCGGTATTCCTCGCCAGTAGTCGCACCGATGATCGTCACCTCGCCTCTAGCCAACTCAGGCTTTAGCAAGTTTGCAGCACCTGACGCACCGCCTTTGGGGTCAAGGAGTATGTGGATTTCATCAATAAACAGCACTGCCCGCCCACTATAGGACTTAAGCGCTTTAATGATGGATTTTAACCTATCCTCCACCTCTCCCTTGTAGGACGCACCGGCGATGAGAGCACCTACATCCAACTCGAGCACTGTTGCCTGTTCCAGATAAGTAGGGACCCTCCCCTCAATTATCCGCTGCGCGAATCCTTCGACCAATGCTGATTTTCCGACACCGGGCTCGCCCCTGATGATAACATTGGGCTTGGTCCGTCGTCCCAGGATCTTACATAACTCCTGGATTTCCCTGTCGCGCCCTACAATAGGATCTGTCTTTCCCGACCGAGCCCGCTCCGTCTTATCTATACAATACTTCGAAAGTGCCTGAACGGTGTCAGCCGATACTGCCTGGGCTTGCCCTGTAAAGCCCGACGATTTTTTTACCCCGGAAGAAGGGATTTGTTGTTCGATGAGTTCTGCTTCCAAAAGCTCCTTTTCTGTTAATGGGAAGCTTCTCAGTTGGTCTTCAGGGAATCCTACCCCAGGTTTGCACATCGCCGCTAGGGCACACAACAGGGTTATTTCTTCAAGGGACAGCTTGAGCCTGACGACATCTGCTACCTCCAACAACTTGGCGATCTGCTCGTCCCCTGGGATATTTTCCGGTAAACGAACAGCTTTGGGATACTTCTGAATGCGCTGTTCTGCCCAGCCGCGCAGATAATGAATGTCTTTCCCCCGGAATGCCAAAACTGTGGAAAACCCCAGATCATCGTGCAACAGACCCTTAAGTAGGTGAGCAGGACCATAACGATCGTTCCGATACTCCCTGGCTATCGCACGGGCTATTTGGAACGCTTGGTTTAAGTCAGATGAACAGTTGTAAAGTGCCATAAAAAAGGGATATCCGTGGATGGAATCTAAAGCAGCAGAATGTGCGCAGAGTAGAAAGAAATGGTTTAGTACGTTTGAACCCGGGCACGGCAAGCCCACTTGACCCACAGCTTATGGATCAGATAACAAAAACGAGGGGCAGACAACTACACATACCTGCCTGAGCCAAACAAACCGCGGAGATTGAAGGATGGCTCGTGCCTTCAAATTCTCAATCCCAAAACTACACTTTTTTTTAAAAAAAATGAAATATTTACGGATTTAAGAAAAAAAATGACGCCAAACCTCTTTACGCCTCCATACCGCCCCCCCCAAATGAGGACGAAACAGCATATAACTCCCGTATGTGATAAACCAGCATACACCTACTCTCGAACCAATCGAAAGCCAATATTAATATATCGCGCATCGGGCTTATCCTTATTCCTGAATCTGGTTCTACATCCAAATTCAATATCATGATAGGACCCTCCTCTAATTATCCGAAACTCCCCCATACTGGGTCCCCTGGGATTTGTTTGCGGGGCATTTGTTTGTATGTAAGTATATTTTTTAGCATAATAATCATGGCACCATTCCCAAACGTTGCCACTCATATCGTGTAAGCCCAGTTCGTTTGCCTTTTTTTTCCCTACTTGGCTTATGGTTCCTCCGGAATTGACCTTGTACCATGCGGCTTCATCTGCATTATTGCTCCCTGCATATAGATTTCCTAAGTTGCCTATACCACCACTCGCTGCATATTCCCACTCGGCCTCTGTGGGAAGCCTGTAAGATTGCCCGGTTATGTTATTCAGTTTTGATATAAATTTTTGGGCTGCAATCCAGCTTATGCCTACAACCGGGCAGTTCCCGCACTCTGTAAAATGTTCAAACTCATCTGCCAGAAGCGGTGGATCCTCTCCCATAACCTCCCTCCACTCCTTGTTTGTGACTTCATATTTACCGATATAGAAATCGGACAGAGTCACCGGGTGCCGTGGGTACTCATCAACCGCACCTGTTCCCTTTTCTGAACCCATTTGAAAAGTTCCACCTTTCACAAGTACCATATTGTATTTGATCAAATCGTCAACTGCATCCTCCTGCTGCCTCGCTTTCGGGGGAAACTCCTTTCCCTTTGGAAATTTTTTCTCTGCAGCGAGGTATCCGCGCTCAATAGCCGCTAAACGCTGAGCCCGAGGCGGATGCGACATCCCACCCTCCAAAGATACGGCTGAACTGTACATCACCTTTTGTGCCTCCACAAGGGTTGCCCCCAGCAAATACAGAATGTGGCCGGCCGTCTCGTCAGCTTCCAGTTCCATACTCCTGGGCGTAGCGTCCGGGTGTGGTGATAACAGATGATAATTGAGGTGGTGCCCGATTTCATGAGCCAATATGGCCAGGCGCTCCCAGTCCTGTACGGTAGCGACAGGCAGGGTCGCACTGGTGAAGTTTAATGATTTCACCCGCATCAGAAATTCAGGGTTATACAAAATATAGGGTCGGCCATTCTCGTCCACAATCGCCTGGGCATTGCTCGTCCGATCACAGGGCACAATG
>CAIRNW010000366.1 GCA_903879995.1 uncultured Bacteroidota bacterium | reverse complement strand
GCTTGTATCGTGACCTGCCCGATCTCGACAGCCCGACCACTTGTTATCTGTATCGGTATGATATTGCGTAAGGTCACGAGCTGTTTCCAAGGCTGGTTAGTCTCGATAAAGTTGACAAAGCTGGGATGCCCAAAAACCGAAACTCCATTCGTGTTACGAGCCTCTCGACCCAGTTGCAGCAGCCCGGTATAGTGGCCCATATGGGCATGGGTAACAAAAATCATCGAGGGCTCGACTCCCTTGTTTTGGGTAGTCAAATACTCCCACTGGCTAGCGATATCGGGGGTGGCCTCGATCAATACCGCTTTAGAAGCGTCGGCCTGCGTAACGCCTAACGATACGACAGGGATACGAGGGCGAGCCTTACCCTCCTCCACACAACAGGCCTTGGTACAGCCCAACTGAGGCCTACCCGCATCTTGCGCAACACCCAGCACATGCAATTCCACCTGGGCGTAGGTGGCAATGTTAAATAGAAGCCCGAAGAGCAAAAGGACTACAGATCGGCTATAGGTGGCAATCATAGGCGGGAAGTTCGTGACTAAATAGAAATTCCATCGTAGACGACATGTCAAAATTGCCAACATCTTCAATGTAAATCTTTTCTATCCAGTAGGCGTTGCAGCATGTTGACTAAAAAGTTGGCCCGAATAGACCAATGCCAAAAAAAGGGTTATAATGATTTTAATTTTCATCATTGCGCTTTGCATCTTTTTGTTTTAACAGATCTGCAATAATGATAGCTGGAGCTTCTTGTTCAATGATAAGCCTCTGAAAGGCTGCGTAAATATCTTTTGACGTTCTATGATGTCTTATCAACTGATCATATATTTCTCCACTATAAAGAAGTGGTATCAACAGATCTCTCTTTTGATGATACTCTACACAACAATTATTTACATCAACTACTACAACCCCATTAGTCAATAAATTATTAAAGTGAGCAGCAAGAATAAATAAATCAGTTGTGACATCTGTAGGATAATTCTGCAATATTTTTACCCTACAATGAAAACTGCCATCATAGACCATGTATAAGAAAAGTGCTACTTGCTCTTTATTGATTTCAAATACTGTTTCGATATATTTATCTTTTTCATACACTCCATGTTTCCAATCAGCATCAGCGTGAAGCTTCTTTAGCTCTCTCCAAACAATTTCCTCTTGCTTATTGAAGCTTATTGTTAACCGGTAAACACGTTGCAGAAAAAATTTAATCTTATTCATACTAACTATTAATTCTCCCCCTACTGGATCTAAGCAAAAATCAGTAACTCTATGGCCCTTGCAAGAAATTCTAGAATAGTTACCAATTTTTTTACCGTTCACTATTGATTCTCATCAGAATCCTTATTATTGATGTTACCTAAGACAATCAGTAGCAGTCCAGCACTTGCTATCGCTATTCGGCTAGCGTAACCCTCTCCCAGCCACATTAGTATTTTAAATTCCATATCGAAAGAATTTAAAATCAGTGAGCCAATTCCAAAAAGCATTAGATAGAACCCTAATTTTTGCATAACAATATGATTTTATTTTTCCTACTCATTTGGCTTTTCGGATTTCGCCCCGTTTTTATAGTGGGCTCCAGTCTCCACTGTATTTTTCAGCCAGCATGCAACAGTCAAGCTTAATCATGCCAGATGGTCAGTAGTTCTC
>CAIRNW010000365.1 GCA_903879995.1 uncultured Bacteroidota bacterium | reverse complement strand
TGAACAAGCGGAGTCACATCGCGTATTTGCCTTTCATGCGCCTATGGGCACAGGAAAAACAACCTTTATTGCTGCGCTCTGCCGGGCTGCCCAAGTCAAAACGCAACCCTCCAGCCCTACTTTTTCGTTGGTAAATGAATATGTTACCCAGGATGGCGAATCGGTTTTTCATATAGACTTGTATCGAATCAAAGATTTCGAGGAGGCGAGGAATGCTGGTATTGAAGAGATCCTGCACAGCGGGGCAATTTGTTTTGTAGAGTGGCCGGAAAAAGCACTTGAAATTTTCCCGGATAATACCCTGCATCTTCGACTGGAAATCAGACCTGCTTCTACCCCCGAAGGCATCGAGGATACCCGATATCTGTGTACATTTACGAGTACAAATCATGAGCCAGCATAAACCTTCTATTTCTCCTTCATTTAGTTACGAGCCGCTTGAGGAAACCCTCGATTTACCTCCGCGTGCCGAAAAAATGTTGATCGGGATTCCGAGAGAAACTGCTTTTCAGGAAAACAGGATTGCGCTGACGCCTGATGCAGTGGGAGTCCTGGTGAGTAATGGACATGAGGTAATGATTGAGCAAGGTGCAGGAGAGGGCTCGCATTTTAAAGACAAAGATTATAGCGAAGCAGGCGCTCGGATTGTACAGGACCGCGCTACGGTTTATCAGGCTCCTATTTTGATTAAAAGTGCACCTGTTATTGAAGAAGATCTACCCTTGCTTCAATTCAATCAACTGATTTTTTCTCCAATTCATCTTTCCGTTTTGCAAGCTTCGATTTTGCAAAAGATGATGGAAAAAAGAATTACCGCAATTGCCTTTGAAAATCTAAAGGATGATAGCGGCTCTTATCCCATTGTGCGGAGTATGAGTGAAATTGCAGGAAGCGCAGTAATGTTGATTGCCGGACAATATTTGGGCTCCGCTAACCATGGTAAGGGCGTTCTTCTAGGAGGAATTTCTGGTATTGCTCCTGCCAAGGTAATTATTCTGGGTGCGGGTATTGTGGGTGAATATGCTGCAAGAACTGCATTAGCATTAGGGGCATCTGTTAAAGTTTTTGATAATAATATCTATCGATTAAAGCGCTTACAGAATAACGTTGGTCAACGAATGTGGACTTCGGTAATTGAACCGCGCTTATTAGCTAAACAGCTAAAAACCTGTGAAGTGGCGGTGGGCGCCCTTTCTTCTATTTCTGGACGCACTCCCTTGGTGGTTTCAGAAGAGATGGTAAGCAATATGCGTCCAGGATCTGTGATCATTGATGTGAGTATTGACAGAGGCGGTTGTTTTGAAACATCAAAAATTACTTCACACGAGCGTCCGGTGTATACTAATTACGGCGTGATTCATTATTGTGTACCTAATATTCCTTCTGGATTTGCGCGTACTGCTTCACAAGCTATCAGCAATGTATTGATGCCTCTATTGTTGGATGCGGGGGAGGAGGGAGGATTTGAAAAACTAATTTGGAAAAAGATGCATTTGCGCAATGGCATTTATCTTTTCAATGGTGCGTTGACTAATTACTATTTGAGTCAGCGATTTGAGTTAAAGTATACCGACCTAAACTTATTGATGACTAGCAGTAGCTAGTTTTATTTGTATTCGCTGAGCAACAGTTGTTGTTGACAAAATTTATACTCTACCGGGTCATTGCTTGCAATGATTACAATTCGGTTTTGGGTATATAGCGATAATAAACGGTGGTATAATTCAATTCCGTTTTGGTCCAGGTTGGTAGAGGGTTCGTCCAGCAATAATACCGGTGTATCGCAGAAAAAACTTTGTGCCAGTTTCAATCGTTGTTTCATTCCGGAGGAATAGTAGCGAATTTGTTTTTGGGCAGCGTCGCTTAATCCTACTTCATGTAAAATAGCAGCACTGTTTTTCCCCTTTATAAAGGGTTTGAAGGTTTGATGAAAATCCAGGAGTTCTTGTCCCGTCATCTCTTCGATTAATTCTAAATAGGGAGCCGCTATGGCCACTTGCTTGAATACGAGTTCGTCCTTTATTTCATGTTGTGTCGAGTCTGTGTACCGAATGGTTCCTTCATTGAAAAAAAGCGCTCCGCCAATCACT
>CAIRNW010000364.1 GCA_903879995.1 uncultured Bacteroidota bacterium | reverse complement strand
ATCAGAACTTCGAGGAGGTAACAGATCAGCAGGTACTTACATTATTAAATTCATTTTATCACCCCCCTACCCATGCCACAAAAAACTGAATCATTCGCCTATTACATGATCAATGGCATCACCCTCTACCGGATCATCACCGCTCCATTGCTGGTTGTATTACTTTTTAAGGGCGAACAAGAACTGTTCAAGTGGTTATTAGGGGTTAGTTTTTTCACCGATTTGATAGATGGGGTTTTAGCACGAACCTTTAAAGTAACAAGTATTCTCGGTACCAGACTCGATTCCATTGGAGACGATCTCACCGTGCTGGTAGCCATTTTAGGACTTGGCGTTTTGCAACCTCGTTTTTTTATAGAGCAATGGATTATTCTGGTACCACTCGGAATCTTGTTTTTGTTGCAAACCGGATTTGCACTCTATCGCTATGGTAGAATCACCAGTTTTCATACCTACCTGGCAAAACTGGCTGCCTTGGCGCAAGGAATTTTTTTACTCTCCTTCTTTTTCTTTGAAACTATAAATTACCCCTTGTTTTATTCCGCAGCCTTTATCACGATAGCAGAATTAGCAGAAGAAATTATTATTGTTTGGGTGCTTCCCCAATGGAAATCCAATGTCAGGGGGCTTTGGTGGGTACTGCAGAAAAAGCAATAACGCGTTTAGCATCGAGATCCTCCACAATTAATTTGCCATATTCTTTTCCCATCGCAGCAGCGGTGGGTGGATCAAAGCTCTGGCTTTGTGAAGAATACAGAAGTTCGCCACTGGATAAGTCGTATAGGTTAGACTCCCAGAAATATTTAGTATCGGTTACATAATACCCGGGAGAATAAATCCGCCCATATATAGCACGCGAGTAGCCCCAAAAACGATTATAATAAAGACCATACGGCGTATAGTTCATATGCCCGGGTACATAATAGCGTTCCTTTGTTTTATCCAACAATACAATGGTCAGTACTGCATCTACACCTTTACTTTTTAGTTTTTCAATAGCTTGTTGTTCGCTCAATTGATCAAATTCTTTAGGTCCATACAATTCACAGGCACATTCTGCCCACTGGCCTCGATTACGCAGGGCAGAAGCCAGATATTGTTCCATTTCCTCTCGTATAGTGCGGTCAGCATCTCTGATTAATCCCAGTACCACTACTTTTTTATAACTAAGTGTGGCCCTATCGGGCGAACGCCAAGAGCTGGTAATGCGTGAAGACGGACTGCAGGCCCACAACAGTAGTAAAAAGGGCAAAAAGAAAGAATATGAATAGAGTCGCATAATTGCCCAATGTAAGTAGCCACCAGGCAAATGAGAATGAGACTTGTCAATAGAGGGAAAAAAGAAATCAGCTGTAACTAAAGGAGTAGCTCAAGCGCGCTTGGAAGTAGCACTACATTGTTTACAAGTGCCTTTTACCAAAACATCAATCTCTTGCGATTGATAGCCCTTTGGTAAATGAAGGTCTGGTGTTACAATATCATCAAGGCAAAAAGTTTGTTTGCAACGACCGCAGATAAAGTGAATATGCTGATGGTGGTGGTGACCAGGACCACATTCGTCCTGACAAAGTGCATAACGAACGGCATTATCTGAACTGGGAATGGCATGAATAATTCCCTTATCTAAAAAAGTTTGAAGTGTGCGATAGATAGTAACCCGATCAAAAGTGGCGCCCGCCTTTTTCTCGATATCCCCATGAGAAAGCGCGCCTTTCTGCTGCATAAAAAGTTGCAGAATTTTTTTTCGACTATCCGTAACACTAAGTCCTTTTCTTTTTAGAGGCTCCTGTACAGAGAGCGAAGATTCTATTTGTTTACGAACCGCCATTACTTAAAATTAGTACCCTCCTTTAATAATTTACGAACATCGTCAACTAACTCCTTTACTTCACGATCCTCTAGCCCGTCGTAGATTTTTTTTACATCGCCATTGCGGTCAACCAGGGCCCAGAACTGCGTATGCAAAAAATCATCTTCGCTGGACTTTACATTATTGGCTGGATCGTCAATGGTATAACTCAACCGCGCCATATTATACAAGCTATCCTTTGATCCTGTCAAAAAGATCCATTTGCGGGTATCAATTCCCAATGAATCTGTATACTTCTTTAATTGTTGCACAGAGTCCGTTTCAGGATCGCAAGTATGGGACAGCAATAAAAAATCAGGTTCGTTCTTTAATTGATCGTAAACAGTTTTTAGATTGTAGTTCATCCGTGGGCAAATTCCTTTACAAGTAGTAAAAAAGTAGGCAGCAACAAACACTTTCCCCTTTACGTTTTCCTGTGTAAATGCTTGTCCATCCTGTGTGGTAAATTGGAAAGGACGGATATAACTCACGGGTGGAACACCCCCTTTTGTAAAACCAGGAATGCTATAGGCCAATCCCGCATAGAAGGCCAGTGCCAGGCAAACAAAAAATGCTGTGTAAAACCATCCCTTTTTAGACATAATTACCATTGTGGTGCAAAAGTACGAACTGATTTTTGCAACTATGTTGCTTTTTTGTAAATTTGCTGGGCATGAAATTCCGAATCAACTGGGATGCTTTGGGGATTAGCGCTTCGATTGCCTGTGCTATTCACTGCGCCCTCCTTCCCCTCTTTCTAACCAGCCTGCCCCTCTTTGGAATCAACATTATTCATAATCTGGGTTTTGAAATCGGTATGATTGTACTGGCTTTTGGCATTGGCAGCTACTCGATGTACCATGGCTACAAAAAACATCATCACCGCCTGCAACCCTGGTTACTATTTAGCGCAGGGATTGCTCTATTGGCTTTAAAACAGGTATTTCTGACCGTTCAATTTTGGTTGTTGATTCCTGCGGTAATACTCATTATCGGAGCGCATATTCAAAATCATCGCTCCTGCCGCGTGCACAATCACGCACACCACGACGATTGCGATCACTGAGAAAAACTGCCGTAAGGGTGTTATCTTAGGGTATGCGTATCCTACTTCTTATACTGATCTGTATTCTCTGTAGCTCCACCGGGTTTACTCAAGACAAAAATGCCCGTGCTATTCTCAAATTACTCGATACCCAAACAGCCGCTTGGAATAAGGGAGATCTTCAAGGGTTCATGAAAGGCTATTGGGAAAATGACTCTTTACGCTTCATTGGAAAATCCGGTATCACCTATGGCTGGAACAATACCCTATCCAATTACAAGCGTGGCTATCCAGACACCGCCGCCATGGGTAAACTGCAATTCACCATACTAGTTGTAAAAAAATTATCACCCCGTTATTACGAAGTAGTGGGAAAATGGTATTTGAAAAGAAGTATCGGCGATGCAAGTGGTCACTACACTTTACTGCTTCGAAAAATCAATGGGAGCTGGGTAATTGTATCTGACCACAGCAGTTAAAGGCAAAAATTACTTGTGATGCTTTTTCCAAGCATTTCTTAAGTAACGGACCAAGGCTACAAAGGATAAGACCAAGAGCAAATAATACAAGACCGTTACCCAAATTGGAAATTCCCCCGGTATAGCCAGTCCTGCATATAATCCAATGGTGGAAGCCGTCAGCATCCAAAATAATGTGAT
>CAIRNW010000363.1 GCA_903879995.1 uncultured Bacteroidota bacterium | reverse complement strand
TCTCGCTTTATCAAATTGAAGAAGCACAGACGTTTATTAGGACTACACTAAGACATGTTGATTTTATTAACGGGTGGAAAAAATTGATCAAGTTGGGACTTACGCTGGACTATCCTTTTAATACCTACTCCACTCAAAATCCAGCTGAGGTAATTGGCCAGATTCTGTCTGCAAATGGAAAACAGGAAATTTTCCAAAACTGGTTAGAAACCGATCCTGTATTTGCAGCACAAATCAAAGCACTTGGATTGCTTGGCGGCAGTAACCCACTCAAAAAAATGCAGTATAGCCCTGCTATTTTACTGCAGGAATTACTGGAACAAAATTTAAAGATGAACGACGGAGATCAGGATCGGATAATTATGCAACATGAAATTATCTATACGCAAAATGAAAAAATATACAAGTTAATAAGCGCGTTGGTTTTGGATGGAAAAAACGCTACTGAAACGGCTATGGCAAAAACTGTAGGATTGCCTTTGGCAGTTTCAGCCACTCTTTTTTTGGAAAACAAGATTAATTTAACAGGGTTATACAGACCAGTTGCCCCAATCTTTTATCAACTAATACTTCCAGCCTTGGAAAAGGAAGGTATTTATTTTGAGGAAAAAGTAATTCCGCTTCTTACCCTTTAACCGGCCATCTCCAACACAATATCCCACTCTTCTGCAGTTACAGGCTGTACGGACAAACGACTCAGTTTAACTAAAGCAATATTTTGTAACCGTTTGTTGGCCTTGATTTGGGCAAGCGTCACTTCTCTTTTTAATTTTTTATAAGGTGCTACATCCACCGCAACCCAGGCATTATCTTCCGAGGTTGGATCTTGGTAAGCTTCTTTAACAATTTTGGCGATTCCCACTATGGCTAAGCCCTCATTACTATGATAAAAAAAAGCAAGATCTCCTTTTTTCATGGCACGGAGATTATTCCTAGCTGCATAATTTCTTACACCATCCCAAAAGGTTTTCTTATCCTTCTCTAATTGATCCCAGGAATATTTGAAGGGTTCAGATTTTAGTAACCAATAAGCCATAAGAAAAAATTTACCAACCAGCAGCCAATACATCAGCCAGATGCATTGTTTTTAAATTATAGTTTTTTTGTTGAATATATCCCTGTAAATGCATGAGACAGGACAGGTCCGTAGAAATTAAATATTCCGCTCCAGTGGCCAACGCATGTTCCACTTTTTGTTCTCCCATCGCCATCGATATCGACTCAAATTTTACAGCAAAAGTTCCGCCAAAACCACAACAGGTTTCCGTTTCATTCATTTCTATAAACTCCAATCCTTCCACTTTTTTTAATAATTCACGCGGCTCTGTCTTAATACCACATTCGCGTAAAGCTGCGCAAGAATCATGATAAGTGGCTTTGCCTTTTAAACGAGCTCCAAATTGGGTGGTACCGAGGTTGTTGTAGAGAAAGCTGGAAAACTCTATTACTCGGTTCTTTAATTCCTGCACTTCATGATGCACAGAAGAATTATCAAATAACCGGGCATAGTAATTTTTTACAAAACCTCCACAGGAAGCACTGGGAACTACGATGGGTTCAATGCCTTTAAAATCAGCAATGAACTTTTGACAAACCTCTTTTGCCTCTTCCCAGTAACCTGCATTGAATGCAGCCTGCCCACAGCAAGTTTGTCTAGGATTATAGCTAACAGTACAACCAGCCTTTTCAAGGACCTTGATCATATTGAATGCTGTATCAGGATACAGCTGATCAACAAAACAGGGTATGAAAAGCTGAACGTTCAACGTTCTGGATTTAATCTTTACTAGAATAAACGCCTAAGCGAGCTAGACTTTTTTCTGCATCAAACGACTGCTGGCTACGAGGATATTTAGCGCGAATTTCTTCATACAGCACAATTGCTTCTGCATTATCCTTCATGATTTGATCAGCAAAATAGGCAGCCATAAAAAGGTATTCAGGAGAATTAATTTCGTCCTTATCAAAATGATGACCCGCTTTTTTGTAATGATCCAACGCTTCTTTGTTTTTTCCACTATCAGCATAAGCGTCACCTAATAATTTATAGGCGCGTGCTTGCGTAAGTTTGGAGTCACTGGAAAACTTTTCAAGGTAGGTAATGGCCTTTGCATTATCTCCGATTTTGAGGTAACAGCTTCCCGCATAAAAACAGGCTAAATTGGCAGCTTCTGTGCCCTTATGCTTTTCAATAAACTTTATAAAACCAAGATTTTGCCCATCTCCATTTAAGGCGAGCGCAACGGAGTCTTTTCTGTAGTACTCTTCAGCACGGAAAAGCGCTTCGGTAGCTTTTTTCTCTTTAGGCTTTTGGTAAAACTCCTGAAAAGCATACCAAGCGGCAATTAAGGCTATCACAGCCAATGCAATCAAGCTGAGCTGCTTACTATACTGATTCCAAACCCTTGTTACTACATTTGGTGATTGCGTTGTTTCCATATCGATTTTAATCAATTATAAAAGGATAATTAGCGTCTACATAAACATCTTTTAAAACCTCACTATCATCAGGCCAAGGACTTTCTTCAGCAAATTGTACTGAAGCGGCAACCATTTCATCTACGCGTTTGTTGATACTGTCCAAGAAATCTTGTGTAGCATGTCCTTCTGCCAGTATGGTTTGTAAGATTTGTTGTATGGGATCTTTGCCACGGTATTCGTCAACTTCATCTTTACTTCGATACTTCTGAGGATCACTGATGGAGTGCCCCTTGTAACGATAGGTTTTAATTTCCAGCAAAGTGGGTCCCCCTTTTTCACGGGCACGATTAACGGCTCGGCTTACTCCATTGTGAACAGCCTCCGCACTCATCCCATCAATGATATCGGCTGGCATTTCATATGCATCAGCCAATTTGTAGATATCTATTACGTTGGAAGTTCTTTGTATGGAGGTGCCCATGGCATAATTGTTGTTTTCGCAAATGAAAACAACTGGGAGCTTCCACAACATGGCAAGATTAAATGTTTCGTGCAACATTCCCTGGCGGGCGGCTCCATCACCAAAGAAAGCCAATACCACATTGTCAGTATCTCTGTATTGCTCGGCAAAAGCTAATCCTGCACCGGTACCAATCTGGGCTCCGACTATTCCGTGTCCTCCGTAAAAATTATTGGCTTTACTGAAAAAGTGCATGCTTCCCCCCTTTCCTTTCGCACAACCTGTGGCTTTACCATACAGCTCAGCCATACAGCTATTGACGGAGACTCCTTTTGCGATGGCTAAACCATGATCACGGTATGCTGTAATGAAAAGGTCTGAAGGACGAGTTGCTGTCATACAGCCAGCCGCTATAGCCTCCTGGCCCACGTATGCATGAAAGAAACCTCTTATTTTACCCTCCATCTTATACTTTTCCTCAGCCATCAACTCAAATTGACGGATTAGCTGCATTAGCTCGTACCAGTAGAGGTAAGTTTCCTTGGAAAATTTGCTGGTCACCGGGTTCAATTTTGAGTCGCAAAAATAAGGGAAAGACCCCACATTAGGTAAATTGCAACTCCATATGCCCCAGCTCACCCAATTGACCCTTACTCAGTTCAAGAATTATTCTACTAACCAGTTTTCTTTCCAAAAAAGGATTGTTGGAATTACTGGTTTCAATGGGGTTGGTAAAACAAATTTGCTAGATGCCATTCATTTCCTGTGCTTGACCAAAAGCTATTTTACCCGCACTGATCATGCCGCTGTCAGACAAGGTCAAGAGGGTTTTAGATTAGAGGGTATTTTTAACCGCTCTACTAGTCAGGAGATGGTTACCTGTGTGCTACGCGAAAATGGGAAAAAAGAAGTTACCATAAATGGCATACCAGTTTTAAAACTTTCTGAACACATAGGAAACTACCCACTGATATTCATTGCACCTGATGACACTCAGTTGATTACAGGAGAGAGTAAAGAACGGCGCTCTTTCCTTGATCAATTAATTGCTCAACTGAATCCAGCTTACCTGAGGAGTTTGATCCACTACAACAAGTTGCTCCAACAACGAAATGCCTTGTTAAAGGAAATGTCTGAAAAGAAGGCAACCACTTCAACTGTTTTAGAGGCCATTGATGAACAACTCATCCCAGCAGGCAATTTCATTCATGAAGCCCGTCACAAGACCATTCACGAGTTAAAACCCCAGATTTTGCTTTTATATGGCAGTATCGCTAAAACATTGGACAGGCCAACAGAGGACGTAACAATTCACTATAAAAGTCAATTAGATCAATATTCTTTCGAAAATTTATTATCAACTCATCTAAAGAGGGATTTGCTATTACAACGAACCTCACAGGGACCACACAAAGACGATATTTTATTTACGCTGGAGGAACAACCCTTTAAACATATTGCTTCCCAGGGACAACGAAAGAGTTTATTATTTGCACTTAAATTAGCTGCCTTACATATTCTCGAACGCAAAAACGATAGTCCTCCCCTACTTTTACTCGATGATCTCTTTGAAAAACTTGACGAGGTGCGCGTACAGAACTTAATTCAATTAGTTTGTCAGCAAACGGTATCTCAGGTTTTTATTACTGATACAGCTGCTAATCGTTTGGAATCAAACCTGGAGAAACTAAACCTCCCCTACCAAATCTGTTGCTTGTAAACCTTGTATTTTTGTAGCATGTCCACCTATTCACTTGCCCAAGCGCTTCAACTATACCTTAAAGAAAGCCGTGTAGGAGATCAATTGCAGGCCTTTCAAATTCAAGATGCCTGGGAAAGTTTAGTAGGGAAAACCATTGCTCGCTACACAGAAAGCGTTCGGCTTCAAGGCGATAAACTTTTTATACATACACAAGTAGGACCACTCAGAAATGAATTACAATTTCAGCGTGCCACGATTATGCAAAAAGTAAATGAGTGGTTGGGCTCTCCCCTTGTTCGTGAGGTAATAATTCAATAGTCACTGACTGCTTTCTTTCGTATCACAACTCCTTTCTCTATATAATAAAGTGTTGGACTAGTACGAGCAGCCGTCTGAATTGCTTTAAGGTCGCAACTAAAAACAGGCCACCCATTAAATTTTGTATCTACTAGTAATTCTTTTACCGCAGTTGGCTCTGCCGTGATTATATAAACCGGAATTTTACTATTATCCGTTTTATCGGGCAATTGCTCGAACGCTTCAAAACTGCTTTTCAAATCTTTTGCACGCTCAACAATCACAAGCATGACTGCAGGAAGTTGTAATATAATTGAGGTGGAATCAATTCCGGTTTCCCCAGACAGCACAAACCCTTTTATTAGAGGATCCTTATCCTTTCCTGGACGAATTAACTTGTCCTCTCTTCCAACAAACTGATAGATTTGACTAGAAAAATCAGCTGGAAATTCTGTAGCTGGAAATTGTACCAACTGATTATTTTTTTTATAAGTAAAATAAATTACAGTGCTGTCAGGAATAGCGGTGGCTGGGATTTTTCGATTAATATTCAAATCCGATCCTACTTTAAAAGGCAAACAATCGATAATGGGTAAATGGCGCAACGTGTAATACTGAAGTCCCAAGCTTATAAGAATACTGATTAGGGTATTAAATCCTGCGTAACGAAATGCAGTACCGATTTTATTAAAATGGGAAAAAGTAATTAAAAAAATCATCATTGCGGCTAAGATCAAATCTTTCAAAAAAGATTGTAGAGAAGTGAGGGGCAAGCAATCTCCGAAACAACCGCAATTCTTTGGGTATCCAGTAAAATAAGTATACCCTGTTAAGACAGTAAAGAAGAGTAGTAATATGAATAAAAGCGCTTGCGTCAGTTTTGGCCTCCAATTCAATAAAAGAGCAACACCCAACCCAATTTCTGCAGTATTTAACAGTACAGCAATAGGTAAAGTAACCGGATATAGAGCGTGCAAATTTCCAATCTCAAGGAATTCTTGGATCTTATAACTAAGCCCTTGTGGGTCGTTCGCTTTAATCAAGCCGGAAAAAATAAATAAGACGGCTACAAAAACTCGAATAAGGAGATAGCACCAAGTCATAGAAGTATTAAAGCAAATACCGCATAATTGATAATGTCTAAATAGTTTGCATCAATCCCCTCGCTGATAAGCGTTCTTCCCTCGTTAGCAAGAATTTGCTTAATCCGTTGCAATTTCACTAGAATCAGGTCTACAAAGCTCTCCTGGCTCATATCGCGCCAAGCTTCACCGTAATCATGGTTCTTGTCCAACATTAATTTCTTAGCAATATTTATTTGCTTATTGTAAAGGATTGTTAATTCATCTAATGGAATTTCTTCTTTCTCAGAAGCAGGTAGTTGGAGCTGTATCAATCCAATTACTCCATAGTTGATTATTCCCTGGAATTCTGCTGCAATATTGTCGTCAATACGCTGTGTCCCTTTTTGCTGAATGGTTCGAATACGTTGTGCTTTTATAAAAAGCTGATCTACTACTGAAATGGTTCGAAGTACACGCCAAGAAGTACCGTAGTCAGTAGATTTTTTTAGAAAAATATCTTTACAAGAATCGATAACATGATCATATTGTTTTGCTGTATCCTGCATAGCTTAGTGACTTTCGTACCTTTATCAAAAATAAACAACAAGCGCTAATGTATTCGCTTCAAAGTAAGAATAGAATCCTGGTTGTGGATAAACCGGTTGTAATGGGGATACTTAATGTTACGCCTGATTCCTTTTATGCAAACAGCCGCGTAGCGCTTTTGGATCAACTCCTGCACAAAGCGGAACAAATGCTCAAGGCAGGTGCCACCATACTAGATTTGGGTGGACAAAGTACCAGACCCGGTAGCCACCGCTTATCTGCTGATGAGGAGTGCGCCCGTATAGTCACGCCTGTAGAACGATTAGTAAAGGAATTTCCTGCCGCTTTTTTGTCCATTGATACTTATCATTCAAAAGTAGCTGCGACCGCCATTCAAGCCGGAGCACATATGGTAAACGATATTAGCGCTGGTCAACTAGATGCTAATATGTTGGACACAATTGCCCGTTTTCAAGTTCCGTATGTAATCATGCATATGCGGGGCGAACCACAAACTATGCAAACCAACACAGAATATAAAAATGTGGTAACTGATGTTTTGAATTACCTAATTGAGAGAAAAAATATTTGTCACCAACATGGAATTCAACAAATAATTATTGACCCGGGGATTGGCTTTTCTAAAACGATTAGTCAAAACTTTGAGTTATTGGCCAATTTGGAGTCCTTTCAAAAAGTTGGAGCCCCTCTTCTACTGGGGTTATCCAGAAAGTCATTCATTTACAAAACGCTAGATACAGATCCGGATGGGGCATTAAATGGAAGCACCTTTTTGCATGCCATTGGCCTACAAAAAGGTGCAAAAATTCTACGGGTTCACGATGTTCAAGAAGCCATAGAAGGAGTACGTTTATTCAACGCACTATTCCCTAATTAGATGCTGGGGCTTTCGATTGAACGTCAGTAACCTCTACTTCAAAAATCAGATGATCATAAGGTTTTATTGGCCCGCCGGGGGGTGGTGCAGCACCATAACCCAGTAAGGAGGGAATATAAATTTTTCCTTTAGCACCTTTTTTCAAAAAAGGCATTGCTTCGTCAAATCCTTTAATCATTTGTCCAACTCCAACTGAAAATTTAAGTGGCTCAACATGCTTAAAAGTGGTATCCGTATTACTGTCAAATACTTTACCCTCGAATGTTTTTCCAGTGTAATTAACCGAAACGTAATCACCCTTTTTAATTAAGTCGCCGGTACCCGCAGTTAATACTTCTACATATGCGCCAGCAGGTGTACGCTGTACGGAACTGATTTTGGCGCCAAGGAAACTTTCCACTTCAGCTTTTTCACGAACACTGTATGCTTTACTTTCATTTTGCTCGTCGATGGTTTTTAAACTATCCGAGTTGAAAATACCAAGTACTTTGATATAAGTAATAATACGATCCCCTTTTTTAAATTCAGGTGGGAGATTTCCAGCAGGAAGCCTCTTTAAGAAAGTGTCCATCATCTGAGTAGCTATTACGGAGTCACCACGGTGTAATGTTGTCCAAAGCTCTGAAATATCGTATGGTTGTGTTTGCGGTGGAACCGGAATATAGATGGGAAGTCTATTACCTGTTGTGAAATAGACGCTATCATTGATCTTTTGGGTCAGCGTCAATTTGATATAATTGCCAATACGTGCCTGCTGCGTATCCTTGCTCCTGATTAATTGATAAGGCATTCCGCCTGGTGTTTTTTGATAAGCAGGACCCGTACAACTCACCACAAAGGCGGCGAGAAATGCAACTCCTAAAAATTTAATTGATGCATGCATAAAAAATGATTAATTAAGTGATGGTTGTGTTTTAATTACTTCTTTAAATCGAGCTACCGTTTCATCGAGCGAATCACTGCTTCTGCCACCCGCTGCGTTAAAATGGCCTCCCCCTTCAAAATAGGTACGGGCAAATGTATTGCAATCAAATGAACCTTTACTCCGAAAGCTCCATTTTCTTTCTTCATCCCGGTCAATGACCAATGCCACCATTTTAATGCCTTGGATTGATTGTGGGTAGTTCACAAGACCCTCGGTATCTCCAGTTTTAATTTGAAATTTTAATAAATCGGATTTAGGAATGGCAATCAAAGCCGTATTATACTCATAAAAAATCTCCATTCTGTGAAGTAACACATGCCCAATGAATCGAAGTCGATTTTCCAAAAAGTTATCATACAATCCTTCATGAATCTTTCCATGATCTAAGCCACGAGTTTTAAGATCAGCAACAATGGCATGCACCCCGGCGTGCGCAGAGGCAAAACGAAAAGACCCTGTATCCCCTACTAAACCCGCATAAATACATTCTGAAATAGGTAAATCAATCAAGGACAAATCACCTGCTTCTTTGATAAAATCATATATCATCTCGCAAGTAGAACTCTTGGTAGTATCACTGACTCCAAAATGGAAAGAAGCTATATCCGGCTCTTGGTGATGGTCAATTAGCACCTTTGTGCAAGTAAGACGTGCCAGTTTATCTGCCATAAACTTGGTGCGATGAAACGCATTAAAATCCAAACAGAAAAGGATATCCGCGTTATCTAAAACAGTATTTGATTGATCCGTCTGCTTTTCATAATTAAGTACAGACGTGGCCCCATGCATCCAGTTTACCCAACCTGCCCAATTAGTGGGTGAAATCACAGTTACGTCATGCCCTTTTTTTGACAAATATTGAGAAAGAGAGAGTGAAGATCCCATTGCATCCGCATCTGGCTTTTGATGGGTTGTGATCACAATTTTTTTGGGGGTGAGCAGCGCTGGAAATAAAGCAGAAATTGACTCCATGAGCGTTCAAAGGTATGGAAAGATAGTTGTAACTTTGCGGCGCTAAACATACAACTTATGAGTAACAGGACATTCACCATGATTAAGCCAGACGCCTTCAAAAAAGGCCATAGTGGCGCCATTTTAGATCGAATAATTAAGGAAGGTTTCGGTATTAAAGCCCTAAAAATGCTTCATCTTTCAAAAGAAAAAGCGGGTGAGTTTTATGCCATACATCGTGAGCGTCCTTTCTACGGTGAATTGGTAGAATTCATGAGCAGTGGTCCTATAATTGCAGCAATTTTAGAAAAGGATAATGCGGTAGAAAGTTTTCGAAAATTGATTGGGGCCACCAATCCTGCAGCAGCAGATGAAGGAACAATTCGTAAGCTATTTGCAAGTTCTGTAGGAGAAAATGCAATTCATGGTAGTGACAGTGATGCTAATGCTGCAATCGAATCTGCTTTCTTTTTTTCCGGTTTGGAACAGTGCTAAGAAAGCCCATGTCGATATACTAGATTATTAAAAAACCGCCCTCAGGCGGTTTTTTAATATCGTACTCTAAGCGTAATGGTAGAAACCGTTGAGGAAACGGGAAAAGAAGCCTTTTGAAAACTGGGAGGTCCGGCTAAACCCATCACATTATTTGAAAAACCATATCCTTCCTTGGGTAACCCAATGATAGATGTAAGCATTTTTCCATTTTCATCTTCGTCATGAAGCAATGCGATAGCGTAACTACCCGGCTTTAAGCTCTTAATTATAATAGGAAGTTGTAGTTGCTTTAGAGGGATTCTTAATTTTATTAAAGCCTTAGTTGGGTCAGAGGGGTACCCCTCAGGAGATCCAAATAGGCTTAACAAAACAACTCCCCTATTATTTTTAATTCCAATTAGGTTTACACGTAATTCACCTCCAACGGGTGTTGAATCTTGTTGCTGGCCAGCAAGATTCAACTGACTTAACAAAATAGTTATGCAAAAAGCAATTTTAATGTACCACCGCCTCCTCACCATATTGTTGATCTTTATATTTAAGTGACGGGGAGGGCAAGAATGCTCCCAAGCCAAGCTGGCTCCATTTCTTATCAACTTTTTCGATTGTGTCTTGATCCGCTACAATGATATTAGGCCAATCCCGTTGGAAATTATCCAATTCTTTAGTTTTTCGAGTCCCATCTAATCCCAAACAAGCGCTATAGGGAAACCCAATTGTTTTGTATAAAAAACTGTCCCTTTTAGGATCTAAATTGTTACAGAATCGCCAGAGGCTGGTGGCTAAATCTATCGGATCCACCGTGTGCTCAACATAGAGCACCATTTTGATACTTGACATGAGAGACAAGGATGCAATGGAATGATGTATCTCCCGAATATGACCTGGCTTACTTTTTTCAACGGCCACTAAAATACAAGGAATTCCGAGCTCAATAAGGTTAGTGTTAACCTCCCGAATAGATGCTTCATGAGCAAGAAGTAATGTCCGTAGTTCAGTTGAACTAATCGATAAGGGTGGACATCGATAATCTTCATCTTGTTCTTCATTTGTTTTATAGGTTCCGTCAATACACATTTTGCCTCCAAATCCCATTTTACTACAACTATGATCAAGTACATCCATAGGACCAGTAGAAAAAGAGATATCCGTAGCTGGATTTAAGTTTGCAAAAACATATTTAGCTAATTCAAGATAGTCTTGAATTTTTATACCTTGATCTGTCAGGACTAAGATTTTATTAAACATCATCTGTCCTGCTCCCCACATTGCATTCATTACTTTTTGACCTTGCCCGGCATATTCTTTATGAATCTGTGTGATTACTAGATTATGGAAAACGCCTTCGACAGGCATATCCATGTCCATAATTTCTGGCACCATGGTCATTTTGATTGGTGCCAGAAAAATACGTTCAGTTGCTTTTCCGAGCCAAGCATCCTCTTGAGGAGGAATTCCCACTATGGTGGCAGGATAAATGGCATTCTTTCGGTGAGTAATTGCCGTTACATGAAAACGGGGATACCAATCGGGTAATGAATAATACCCGGTATGATCACCAAATGGCCCTTCCCAGATCAACTCGTCGGCTGGATCTACATAACCCTCAATGATAATATCAGCATCCGCTGGAACCTCGATATCAGGTTGTGTGATACACCGAACCAATTCCACCTTTTTTTTCCGAAGAAATCCAGCTAACATGTATTCATCAACATTCTCAGGTAATGGAGCTGTTGCACTATACGCATAAACAGGGTCACCCCCTAAAGAAACTGCAACTGGCATTTTAATACCGGCTTTCTTATAAGCATTAAAGTGTTTGGCGCTGACTTTATGCTTATGCCAGTGCATGCCAGTTAAAGAAGGTCCAAACACCTGCATACGGTACATTCCTACGTTTCTGCTGTTGGTATCAGGATCCTTTGTATGAATCACAGGTAATGT
>CAIRNW010000362.1 GCA_903879995.1 uncultured Bacteroidota bacterium | reverse complement strand
TGCTTGTTGCTGGTGGCGGCGGCGGTGCCGGATCTTCTCAGGCTGGTCTTCCTGGTGATGCTGGTGCGCTGGATCGTCGCCACCGCCGGCTGAACCCATAGTTGTGATCGGTAACGAACCGAATCGATGGAAGAAAGCTGAACAAAGTAAAATGGAAGTTGAGGCTGTTTCCATTTATTTCTATAATCTTCAATCAATACACTAGATAAATCTTTATACTCCTCTACGCGAGAAAGTTCTTGTGCATTACTTTCCCCCTGATAACAAAGTATACCCCGTATGGGAAATTGATGTAAAGAGGTAATGGCAGCTTCATAAACAAACCCGGGTTTGAACGCATGGTTCACCCCATTTTGATGTGTATCGATAGATTGAAAAACGCCAACATTTTGCATTCCTCTTTCACGAACCCAAACAGGAAGCTCATTATTCTGCAACCAATTACCCTTAACCTTTTTGTTAAACTGAAAATGTGATAATAACGCTTGTGTGTCTATAAAACTTTCTAAAGGTGCCCCTCCAATAGAATAATTAAGTAATCCGATAGGAACTCCTAATTCCTGTGTAAGATATTTACCAAAGTAATAGCCTACCGCTGTCATTTGCTTGGCTGTGATTGAATCTGCACTAGTCCAGGTAGTTGGTCTATAAAAAGTTGCAGGTTCCATCAACTTATACATTGAATCTGAAAAAGCAGTAGCAAAGTAATTTTTTCCAATAAAGCCAGGATTGTAAAAACGAAGCAGCGGTATGTTTGCAACTTGTAGTTCGTCCTTGGCATACTTATCACGGCTTAAAGGCCATTCCATATTACTTTGTCCAATACAAAGCCAAACATCTCCAAATAGAATACCATGTATCGATACTTGTTGTATACCATCAGCAATATAGATTTCCGTAGGTTGTACAGAAGCTGCGCGAGGAGAAAGTTTTACTAACCAGCGTTGTGCAGAATCTGTAACACTGCTTTTTATTTCCTGGTCTAGTTGTACGGTTATAATACTTCCCGCAGGCGCAGTACCCCAAATTGTAACGGGTTGATCCCGTTGAAAAACCATATTGTCACTAAATAAAGAAGCTAGTTTTACCTGACAATTAGCAAGAAGCGGGAAACAACTAACAAATACTATTAAAAAGCGCAGGAACATTGAATTAGTTTTTATTTATGTTAATGAATTCCCACTCCGGCCGCAGCGCGGGCTGGTGTTCTTGCATTAACAAGGTTTGTGCTCGCTTTATTAAAGCGGGATTTTGAGCGGCTCGATCAACTTTTTCAGTTGGATCAATTGATAAATTATATAATTCCCAAGGCGCATTTTTATCTTTTTTTAAATTGCTTCTAACCGCTTTCCACTGATCCATGATGATAGCAACTTGTCCAGAACGTTCTGGAAATTCAAAATATAAGAAAGGGTGTTGTTGCTGTTGTTTTAATTTATCCAATAAAGTGGGAAGAAAAGAAATGCCATCGGTTTTTATCTCCTTTTTTCCAATCAAATCAGCAAGAGTGGCAAAGAGATCATATTGTGCAGATAGATGAGGGGTGGTTTTTCCAGGTGGAATTTTTCCGGGCCATCTTGCAATAAGGGGTATTCGTATACCTCCTTCATAGAGCTCTTGCTTTCTTCCACGTAATCCAGCCGTTAAATTGAAAAAATCTGCATTGACACCGCCTACATCAAAAGTGGTTCCATTATCGCTGCTAAAAAATATCAACGTTGAATTATCGAGGTTTAATTCTTTCAATACCCTTAAAAGATGACCTACCTGTTTATCCAAATAAGACACCATAGCGGCATAGGTGGCAAGCGGATAGCGATTAGGAACATATCCCTTATTACCCCAATATGTTTGCTCCGGGAAAACTCCTTTATACGCTTGCAGTGCAGAGTCGGGAACTTGTAAGGCTACATGAGGAAGTGTATATGGGAGGTATAAAAAGAAGGAAGAAGCAGATTTTTCTTTAATAAAAGACAATGCCTTTTGTGTAATACGATCAATAGCATAATCATTTCCAATAAATGCATCGATGTCTATAGCTGCTGTATCCTTTGATAGTTGTGGATGAACATCAATCACTGGATTATCAAGCGTATCCCACTTTCCATTGTCCCATAAGTGTGTTGGATAATAATTATGTGCCTGTTTTTGATCCAGGTAACCATAGTAATAATCAAAACCCTGGAGATGTGGCGATCCTGAATTTGTAGACATCCCTAATCCCCACTTACCAATCATTGCGGTAGAATAGCCAGCTTGCTTGAGTAAATGAGCGATGGTGAAACTTCCAGCAGGAAGTGGCATTTGACCTCGCTCCTCTTGATCTGAAAATCCACCAAGTTCGTGATTGCCTCGTATTGGACTATGCCCCGCATGTAATCCGGTTAATAACATGGAACGAGCAGGCGCACATACAGGCGATGAAGTATAGTGACGAGTAAATCGCAATCCTTCAGCAGCTAATTGATCAAGGTGCGGAGTTTTTATTTTTTGCTGGCCGTAAGCACCTAATTCACCATATCCCAGATCATCTGCATAGATATAAATGATATTTGGTTTTTTTTGTGCAACAATAAAAAGGGGCTGTGCTAAAACAAAAAGAAAGCAAAATAGGTTTTGTTTGTAGCCAGTCATTGAATAAATATTATTCGTGTTGTTGCAAATATTGATCAATCATTTGATAACACAACCATTCCTGGCGAGGCAAATGAAAGGGGCCTTTAAACATATTTCCCTTTGCAGGTTGTGCTAAGCTGCCATCCCGATGTAAAAAACCAAACCATTCGCCATGCTCTTTATCATGAAAATGCTGATAAGCGTAGTCATGGACCATTTTGTGCCAGCGTGCATATTTTTCATTTCCTGTTACCAGATAGGCCATGAGGGTAGCAATAATTGCTTCGTTGTGTACCCACCAGAATTTCATATCCTGCCAGTATTCCTGAACAGGCTTATTGTATACATCCCGGAAATATAAAATGCCTCCATGCTTCTCATCCCATCCTCTTTCCCACATATAATCTAACATGGCACAACCCAATTCAATCAAATGTGAGTCATTTCCGCGATAGATAGCTTCTTGCAAAATAAACCAAGCGCATTCAATGGCATGACCCGGATTTAAGGTTCGTCCATCAATATGATCAATAATGCTTCCGTCAGGCGCCACTTGCTCCATCACACAACGGATATCATGTTTTACAAAATTTTGTTCAATATCCTCAATCCACTTTGTGATCCATTGGTCACAACGATCATCTCCGATGGTGGCCCTGAGTTGATACGCCGTATTCATCATAATCATCGTTGCCCCAATACCCTTGGTAGGTCGGGTAGAGGTAAACTTAGCTGGCAATAAGTGGGGATTATTCATATAGTCCAGGCATTTGCCAAACACCTTTCTGGCATTGGCAGCTGCCTGTTGATCACCACTGGCTTTCGCATAAGCGGCAGAAGCAATAATGTAAAATGTTTCTGAGAAAAAGTAACGACGCTTACGAATAGGTTCTCCTTTTCTAGTTACATGAAAAAACATTTGTCCATCCGTATCAAAACAATGCGCATTTAAAAAATCATAGCCCAGCTTTGCCCCCTCTAACCACTCCTTCTTAGGCTCCACGGTGTTATATAAAGTAGCTAGCGTCCAGGTTCCTCTACCCTGAATCCAAACAGCTTTGTCATCATCGATTAAACTACCATCAGCATCTCGCATGAATAAAAATCCACCAAACTCTTTATCAAATGAACGAGGGAACCAAAATGGAATGGTGTCTTCTAAGAGTTGTTTCCGATAAAAATCGCGAAGTGTAATTAATCCCTGCCTCGTATACATGATAGTATCAAATTGTTAATTTATTCAAGCGTCTAATTGGTCTTGTGGCTTTGGATGAAGAAATAGTAATTGCAACACAATAGCCGCAGCAACAATAAGTGAGAGAAAAATAATATCCCGATTGATATGACCTGCGTCAAAGGATTTTCCCAAATAATAAGTAGTAAAAGCACCGGCAAACACACCTCCCATGTTCATCACACCATATCCGGTTGCACGCAAATGAGACGGTACCAACTGGCAAAGTATAGGCATGTTATTGGCGTCGAACATACCAAAACCAAAACCATACAATAGAGCAGCACCTATTGCAATTTCAATAGACTGACCTACGCCAATTAAATATAAAGCAGGTATGGTCAGTGCTAAACCGATTGCACTGGTGTAAACACGACCCTTGAAATTAACC
>CAIRNW010000361.1 GCA_903879995.1 uncultured Bacteroidota bacterium | reverse complement strand
GGTGATAAAAAAAGGAGCAATCATACCTGATAGCTTCACAATTTAAGCTCTTGTTTTTCTTCCTATATTGAGAAAAATTAGCCCATGTCAACTGCATATACTGGTACAAAGACAAAACTTAATTTTTGGCAAATCTGGAACATGTGTTTTGGATTTTTTGGAATTCAATTTGGCTGGAGCCTACAAATGGGTAACATGAGTGCCATTTATGAATTTCTGGGAGCAAGTCCTGAGGAAATTCCTGGGCTTTGGTTGGCTGCCCCGATGACCGGTTTGTTGGTACAACCCATTGTCGGTTACTTAAGCGATCGTACCTGGCATCCGACCCTGGGTCGTCGCAGACCTTTTTCTTAGTAGGAGCTATCTTAAGTTCAGTTGCTCTTTTTTATATGCCAAATGCCTCTGCGATCTGGATGGCAGCTGGCACATTATGGATCTTAGATTCCTGTATCAACATAACGATGGAACCTTTCCGTGCTTTTGTTGCGGATAATCTTGATGAAAGTCAGCAGTCCTATGGTTATGCGATGCAGAGCATGTTCATAGGAGCAGCTTCTTTCATTGCGGGTTATTTACCGGGTCTTTTGGTGAATTGGTTTGGAGTATCCCGTGAAAAGGGTGCTGGGGGAATCCCGCAAAATATTATGTGGTCTTTTTATATTGGTTCTGCCGTATTTCTCTTTGCCGTACTTTATACCGTATTTAAAAGTCAAGAGTATCCTCCCTCTGATCCTGAGTGGAAAAGTAAAAAAGTAAAAAATGAGCAGGGTTGGAAAGAAGTGCTTCAAGCAATTGTACAAATGCCTGATGCAATGAAAAGACTTGCGGTGGTTCAATTCTTGACATGGCCGGGATTATTTCTTATGTGGTTTTATTATAGTACGGGGGTGGCTAATTCCATTTTTGGGGGTGATCCCATTGCAAATAGTGATCGGTATACGGAGGGACTTGAACATGCCAATGCAACGTCTGCCATTTTAAATTTGGTAACTTTTGCCTTTTCATTTTCTATACCATTTTGGGTGACTAAGTTGGGGAAGAAATGGACGCATTCAATCTGTTTGTTACTAGGTGGGGTGGGGTTGATTTCTGTTCATTTTGTACAGACTCCAGCTTGGTTGTACCTGTCCATGGGGTTGGTGGGAATTGCATGGGCTTCTATTTTATCAATGCCATATTCGCTGCTAGCGGGAGTAATCCCTCAAGAAAAAATGGGAATCTACATGGGCATTTTTAATTTTTTTATTGTACTTCCTGAAATTATTGCAGCATTGACTTTTGGTCAAATCATGGAGAATTATCTAGGGAATGATCGATTGTTAGCCGTCTTGATTGGGGGTGTTTTATTGGTGTTAGCTGCTGCCGTTTGTCTGCTCTTTGTACGAGAACAGAAATCTTAACTTTTATGTATATGCGAAAAATTCTAACGATTACTTTTCTTCATTTCTGCTGGGTAAGTATTCTCGTAGCGCAACCCGTTGTATACCCAACTCATTGGTGGACGGGATTTTCAGATCAACGGTTGAATCTTATTGTAAGAGATGCATCCGTAGGAACTTATATGTCGGCGCATTTACAATATCCGGGTGTCCGAATCGAGCGCATTAGAAAAGCAGCAAGTAAAAATTACATTTTTCTTGATTTGTTAGTATCCGCTTCGGCTAAACCGGGGAAATTCAATATCGAATTAAAATCTCCAGGTAAATCTTCCCTGCTACTAACGTATGAGTTAAAAGCGCGTTCTACTCAGAATGGACTCACCAGGGTGAAAGGAGTTGATACGCGAGATTTTATTTACCTAATCATGACTGATCGATTTGCCAATGGGGATGTTTCTAATGACGTGGTACAAACCTATAGAGACACCTTGTGTAATCGAAATGATAAGTTTTCCAGACATGGAGGTGATTTAAAAGGAGTGGGGGATCGTTTATCCTACCTAGAAAATCTTGGAGTGACCACACTTTGGCTTACCCCTGTCAATGAAAATGACATGCCACGAATGAATGAGTGGGGAAACCAGGTAGCTGGATATCACGGATATTGGTTTACTGATCATTACCAAGTTGATAAGCGATTTGGGGGTAATCAGGCTTATAAAGACCTCTGCAAACTTGCACATGATCGGGGAATGAAAATTATCCAGGATGCTATCTATAACCATATTGGTAATTATCACTGGATTGCCATGGATCCTCCCTCGCCCGATTGGTTAAACAGTTCTCAAGGTAAAAATCCGCCGCATCATCGTGAAGAAGTTTTTTTCGATCCATATTCCTCTATGCAGGATAAAAGACAAATGCTGGATGGGTGGTTTGTCCCTCATCTGCCCGATCTTAATCAACGCAATAACGATGTGGCTCGTTTTTTAATTCAATATGCGATATGGGCTACCGAAGAGTATGGCTTGGATGGCTGGAGGGTTGATACGTATAAGTACAATGAAGAAGAGTTTTTAAATGATATCAATACAGCATTGACTAAGGAATTTCCTGCACTAACCATTTTTGGTGAAAGTTGGGTTACGTCCCCGTTAGCGAATGCTTATTTTACGCGTAACAATGTAAAAACTCCTTTCTCTCATAATGCAGAAGGAATGCTTGATTTTCAAACATGTTTTGCAATGATCAGTGCTGCCAAGGAGGAAGCAGGCTGGTCATCAGGGGTAATCAAATTATACAATTCGCTTGCACAGGATGTACTCTATGCTGACCCCTACAAGAATTGCATTTTTCTAGATAATCATGATATGGATCGTGTATTTTCTGTGCTAGGCGAGAATTGGGATAAATTAAAAATGACGCTAAACTGGTTGTTTACACTTCGTGGTATGCCGCAGTTGTATTACGGAACAGAAGTATTGATGAAAAACTATAAGGTTAACACTGATGCAACGGTACGTGAGGATTTTCCTGGTGGTTGGCCAACTGACAATCCACTTTCCAATCGTTTTTTACCATCGGGAAGAACGTCAGCGCAGGATACTGCATATTCATACATTAGTCGTTTAGCGAATTTTAGAAAATCTTCCACTGCACTAACAACCGGACGCTTGATGCAGTTTATCCCCCGTGATGGTTTATATCTATATTTTAGGTATGATTCCAAACAGACAGTGATGGTAATTACACATACAGGAAAAGAATTGGTAAAGCCAGATTGGTCTATTTACAAAGAACAAATGGATGGATATACGAGGTTTCGTAATGTGATTACAGGGGAGATAAAGCGCAGTACTGATTTTTCAATAAAACCCGGTGAAAGTTTTGTTCTGGAACTTTTACGCTAATTGAAATTGATGTCAGGTGCTATACATCTAAATGTTTGGAGTTTTTCTCTTTTTACTGAACAGGATATTCTTGATTTCCAAAACGGCATACATTGTCGGCTTTATGAGAAGTTTGGAAATCACGCCCTTGAACTTAATCAGACTAAGGGTACCTATTTCAGTGTTTGGGCACCTCACGCCACGGCTGTTTCTGTAATAGGAAATTTCAATCATTGGGATTCCACTCAACACCCCCTCTATCCTAGATGGGACAAAAGTGGAATTTGGGAAGGATTCATCCCTCATTTGCCAAAAGGGGAGGTATACAAATATCATATCCTGGGCTATAAAGAAACGGTACATATAAAAGGGGATCCTTTTGCAAATTTTTGGGAAAAGCGTCCGCAAACTGCATCTATTACTTGGCAACTTGACTATTGTTGGAATGACCAAAAGTGGATGCGTCAGCGAAAAAAGAATAACGCATTGGATGCTCCCTGGAGTGTTTATGAAATGCATTTAGGAAGTTGGCAACGCCCTGATGCATCAGACCCAGAGCGCTTTAATTCATATGAGGTGATTGCAGCTCAACTTGTTCCTTATATTTTGGAAATGGGGTTTACCCATGTTGAGTTCATGCCCGTTATGGAGTTTCCCTTTGACGATAGTTGGGGATATCAGTGTACCGGTTATTATGCACCTACTTCCCGTTTTGGTAACCCTCAAGGCTTGATGTTTCTTATTGATCAGTTACACCAAGCTAATATTGGCGTTATTTTAGACTGGGTACCGTCACATTTTCCTCATGATGCGCATGGACTACACCTTTTTGATGGAGCCCATACGTATGAGTATGCGGACATGCGAAAGGGATATCATCCTGATTGGAATAGTTACATTTTTAATTATGGGCGTGGAGAGGTTCGTTCATTTCTAATCAGTAATGCTCATTTTTGGCTAAATTATTTTCACGCCGACGGGATACGGGTTGATGCAGTTTCTTCAATGCTAAAATTAAATTACTCCCGCAAAGAGGGACAATGGGAGCCTAATCAATTTGGAGGTGATGGAAATTTGGAGGCAATCTCTTTTTTGAAATTGCTCAACGAAGTAATATATCGTGATTTTCCAGCCGTGCAAACTATTGCAGAGGAAGCGACAGACTGGCCTGGAATCTCACGTCCTACTTTTCAAAATGGTATTGGATTTGGAATGAAATGGATGATGGGATGGATGCATGATACGCTGGATTATTTTAAATCTGATCCTTTGTACCGGCAGCATATTCAAAATAAGTTCTCCTTTAGTATGATGTATTACTATGATGAGAACTTCATGTTACCTTTGAGTCATGATGAAGTAGTGCATGGCAAAAGCCCTTTAATTTATAAAATGCCGGGTGATGAATGGCAGAAATTTGCTAATCTTCGATTGCTTTACACCTACATGTGGACACATCCTGGCGCTAAACTACTTTTCATGGGTGGAGAATTTGGGCAAACGTCAGAATGGGATTTTCGTACTGAATTACAGTGGTCACTACT
>CAIRNW010000360.1 GCA_903879995.1 uncultured Bacteroidota bacterium | reverse complement strand
GGTTTTTTTGAAATCCTACTGGATAAGCAACAACGGTTTTCGGTAATAGCTGACTCTGCCACTGCACCTGCAGGTATTCAGTTCATGGGTTCTCCCGATAATGAACTGTTCAACACATATCAACGTTCTATGGGGGAAAAGGGAGCGCAGATCAATATAGTTCGTGAGTCACTCAAAAATGCCAGCGCTACCGACTCTGTTCGTATCAATCAAGAGTTAATTCGATTGGATCAGGAATTGCGTGATTATAGGGAAAAAATGATCACAGAGCACCCTAACACCATACTCAGTGCATTATTGATGGCGATGAAAGAGCCTGTATTACCCGCTAACTTACAAAAGCCTGCTACGCGTGAGGATTCAGTAGCTGCCTTCAGGTATTATAAAGAGCATTATTGGGAGGGTGTTAATTTTTGGGATGGTCGGTTGGCGTATACTACTTTTTTTGAAGATAAATTAGATCGGTATTTTACTCAATTGGTTGCGCCGCATCCTGACTCCGTTAATAAGGAGATGGATTATATGCTGAGCTTTGCAAAAGCTAATGCAGAAATGGAGCGTTTTCTATTGCTTCGGTTTGTCAATCGTTACTACTCACAACGCTATATGTGGGAGGATGCTGTATTTGTTCATCTCTATGAAAAGTATTTTGCAACTAATCCACCTTCCTGGCTCAGTGAACAAGGAAAGAAAACAATTACCGATCGTGCGTATAGTTTAATGGCTAATATTTTTGGAAGTCCCGCTACCGAAATTCAACTTCCTGATTCAACAGGGAAGTCTGTTTCGCTTTACGGATTGAAAAAGGAATATACACTGGTGGTATTCTGGGATCCTCTTTGCGGACATTGTAAGGAAACCTTACCTAAAATTGATTCTGTATATCAACTACGCTGGAAGTCCCAGGGCTTGGGTGTCTATGCTGTTGCCAAAGAAAATGAAGGAACGCGTAAAGACTGGTTAAATTTTATTCGTGATAAAAATTTAGGTCATTGGAGTCATGTTTATTACTCTAAGGAAGCTGAGAAAGAGCGCGTGAGTAATAATGTGCCGGGGTATTCACAGCTCTATGATGTACAATCTTTCCCGACTCTATATCTGTTGGATAAAGACAAGCGAATTGTTGCAAAAAAACTTTCGTTTGATCAAATTGATGAGATCCTACAGCTAAAGCTCAAAGAGAAAAAGTAGTGACTTAAATATCCTTTACAACATCGGCAACCAGCAAGGGTCTACCCAGTGTATAATAGTGTAATACAGGTACACCTGCTTTTTTCAATTCGCGCGATTGCATGAGCAACCATTCGCGTCCTACTTTCTCCACATCCAAATCAGTTTTGCACCGCAATACTTCATTGGATAATTCAGTAGGTAGGTCAATATGAAAAGTTTTAGGAAGAATGGTTAGTTGCTTTTTGGTATAGATGGGCTTCAGGCCTGGAATAATTGGTACAGTAATACCAATACCACGGCAGTCTTTTACAAAGGCATGGTACTTGGCATTGTCAAAAAACATCTGTGTAATAATATAGTCCGCACCTGTATCAACCTTCTGTTTCAAATGCAGCAAATCAGTTTCTTTATTGGGTGCTTCAAAATGTTTTTCAGGATAACCAGCTACGCCAATACAGAATTTAGTTTTTTGTGTATCTCTTAATTCTTCCTCCAGATAAATACCGTCATTGAGTGAAACAACCTGACGAAGCAGGTCCACTGCATATTTATGACCTCCCGGCTCTGGTTCAAATGCACTTTCGTTTTTTGCAGCATCGCCTCGTAATACCAATACGTTATCAATTCCTAGGTAATTTAAATTGATCAGCGCGTCTTCGGTATCATTAACGCTAAATCCACCACAAATCAAATGGGGTACGGTATCTACATTGTATTTGTTCATGATCGCTGCACAAATACTTTCGGTACCAGGTCTTTTACGCACCACTACTTTTTCAAAGTTCCCATCCGCTTTTTTCTTAAAAACGTGCTCACTACGGTGATAGGTCACATTGATAAAAGAGGGGTTGAAAACCATCAAGGGGTCCAGGTGCTTGTATAATGCCTCAATGCCCTTGCCCTTTAAAGGGGGGAGTACTTCAAAGGAAATAAGCGTATCCTTGGCCTGGTTAATGTGATCGATGACTTTCATAGGTACGTAATGTGCAAACTTACATACTTTTGTTCTATGCAGTTGAAGATTCGCACCGAAAACCTCATGAAGCAATATGGTACACGAACAGTTGTTAACCAGGTTTCTTTTGAGGTAGGGCAAGGAGAGATTGTTGGTTTACTGGGTCCCAATGGGGCTGGTAAAACCACTTCTTTTTATCAAGTGGTGGGTTTGATCAAACCAGATGCTGGTAAAGTGTTTATCAATGAGCAGGACATTACGGCTTTACCGATGTACAAAAGGGCGCAAATGGGTATTGGTTACTTGCCTCAGGAGGCCTCGGTATTTCGTAAGCTTACTGTAGAGGACAATATAGCAGCGGTACTTGAAATGACTAAGTTGAATAAGGCCGAACAAAAGGATAAACTCGAGTCTTTATTACAAGAGTTTCGACTTCAGCATGTAAGGAAAAGTAATGGAGATGTGTTGAGTGGTGGAGAAAGACGTCGTACAGAGATTGCAAGAGCATTGGCAGTGGATCCCAAGTTCATCTTATTGGATGAACCTTTTGCGGGTATCGACCCCATTGCGGTGGAGGATATCCAGGCCATTGTAGCCAAGTTGAAGTATAAGAATATTGGAATCCTGATTACTGATCATAATGTAACAGAGACCTTGTCCATTTGTGATCGCGCCTATCTATTGATTGAGGGGCGTATATTTAAGCATGGCACTGCGGAAGAACTGGCTGCGGACGAACAGGTTCGTAAACTATATCTCGGTCGCAATTTTGAATTAAAAAGAAAAGATTGGTTACATGAAGAGGCGGCTCAGTCTTCTTTATCGACTAACTGATTTCCTTTTTGCAACACATGGATTACCGTCAACTTCCAAAAATTGAATTGCATCTCCACCTGGATTGTAGCCTTAGCTATCAAGTAGTACAGCAGTTGGATCCCACGGTAACGCGTTCGCAATTTGACAATGAATTTATTGCTCCACTTCCTGCGCTTGATTTAGTTGAATACATCAATCGTTCTTCCCGAGGATATTTATTGATGCAAACCGCTGCTCAACTTCGATTGGTTACGTTGGATGTACTACGTCAATTGGATGCGGATGGGGTACTCTATGCAGAGCTTCGTTTTGCACCACTCTTACATACACGACAAGGGCTTTTACCAACCCAAGTTATAGAGGCTGTGCAGAATGCATTGACAGAGGCGGCCAGTCTATACCGAGTTATTCCACGTTTGATTCTTTGTACCCTTCGGCATTATACGGAAGCAGAGAGTATGGAAACCGTACGATTAGTAGAAAAATTTATTCCGCAGGGTTGGGTGGTTGGATTTGATATTGCAGGTGATGAAGCGGGTTATCCGGTTGCTCCACACCAACAAGCATTTGATTATGCGCATGCACATGCTATTCCTGTTACAGCCCATGCCGGCGAGGCTTGTGGCGCTTCGAGTGTGCAGGAAGTATTGAAACATTTCAGACC
>CAIRNW010000359.1 GCA_903879995.1 uncultured Bacteroidota bacterium | reverse complement strand
TGTTTTTTTGCAAATGCAGAGTAGCCGGTCCTTGTTTTTTCTACTATTATTTCAATTTTATTTTCCATATGCCTATTTTAAACCTGCATCCTTTTTAATTTTTTTCTCCAATCCCTTTCCTATCTCTTGACTACCATGGTTGGGGCATACTAACTGGCCTTTTTTTGTTGTGTGTCTTAGCATTAGGTGACTACCTGATTGCCTAACAACTCTCCAACCATCTCTTTTAAGGATTCTCAATAATTCGCTACACTTCAAAGGTAATAAATTTATTACTTGTATTTAATAAACAAGTTTATTTTATCATGCAGCTATATTTTTTGTTTTTTTCTCAAAACGATGTGGGGTTATAACTTTTAAATTCTCATAAATTCCTATCTTGTTGCAAAGCCTTACTAGTGCAACGAATATTCTGGACAATTTTATTTAGAAGTTTAGGGTGGAACACTAACGTACAGTTTCCTGCAGGGGTTAAAAAATGTGTGATCATAGCAGGACCACATACCCATTGGATGGATTTTCCCGTGGGGCTGGCTTATCGTAGTCTCTTACGTTTGAAAAATGCTCGTTTTCTTGGAAAAAAAGAGTTATTCGATAGTCCTTTTGGTTTCTTTTTTCGGTGGGTGGGCGGAATACCTGTCGATCGATTTAGTAAACATAATGTTGTTGACCAGGTAGTGGATATATTAAATAAAGAAAGTGAAATCATGATTGCACTTTCTCCAGAAGGAACCCGGGAAAAAGTAGACAGACTTCGAACAGGATTTTATCACATCGCAAAAAAGGCCGGCATACCTATTGTAATGATCGGACTTGATTTTGGTAACCGCGGTATTGAGGTAAGTGAGCCTTTTTACACGAGTGATAATGAAAAAGCAGATTTTGATCGAATTCTTAAATTCTTTGGTCCTATTCAAGGAAAAATTCCATCAAAAGGAATGGCTGATTTAAAAAATCAATTTAACGGGCATGAAAGCACCCATTAGTTATCCTACTTTGTTAGAAATGTTCTATCGCTTTGAGCAAGAAAAAGCGAATCAAGTATTTCTATCCGAGCCCATTTCCGGTAAAGCAATGCCCCATACTTGGCAAGCGGCAGGAATATCGATTAGAAAAATGGCGGGTGCATTGCTGGCTATGAATTTACCAGCAGGTTCTCGAATTGCCATCATTGGTAAAAATTCAGCCCATTGGATCATGGCAGATCTTGCCATTACCATGGCAGGGCATGTTTCTGTTCCTATTTATCCTACCGTAACAGCTGCTACACTTTCTCAAATACTCACGCATAGTGAAAGTCAGGTATTATTTGTCGGAAAATTGGATGCTTTTGAACCACTACAGGCTGGTATACCTGCCGCGGTTCGCTGTATCCATTTTCCTCATTGGGTCTGGTCTGGTTGTGAATCCTGGGATCATTTTATAAAAAATGCTGATCCAATTTCAACAAATGTAATTCCCGACCCTCAATCACTTAGTTGCATTCTGTATACCTCTGGAACAACCGGTGATCCAAAGGGGGTGATGCATACGCATTTTGCGCATAGTTTTAGTTTATTGACCGTGATGGATGCACTCGGGGAGGAATTGAAGGACGAAGTATTTTTTTCTTATCTACCACTAAGTCATATAGCTGAACGAATGGTAGTAGAGTACTGTGGAATATTTACAGGT
>CAIRNW010000358.1 GCA_903879995.1 uncultured Bacteroidota bacterium | reverse complement strand
CCGCTACTCCTGATGATTCCTCCGCTTCTTAATAACCATTGATGCGTTTATTATTTGCCTGGCGATATTTTAAAGCACCAAAATCTACACAAGCCATTAATTGGATTGCACGGATTTCTGTGATTGCAATGGCGGTAGGCACAGCGGCGCTTATTTTAGTGCTGAGTGTTTTTAATGGGTTTGAGGGAATGGTTAAATCACTCTATTCCTCCTTCTATCCTGATTGGCGTTTGATGCCCGCGCAGGGAAAAATCCTGCAGCTTACTGCTGCACAACTAAAGTCTTTGCAACAAGTCCGCGGGGTAGAAGCAGTTTCTCTAGTGGTTGAAGAGCGGGCTTTATTACAGGCGGGCGAAAACCAGGCCTTGGTTACGCTCAAAGGAGTTGATACTGCCTTTACAGCGGTTAGCGGTGTTGCACAGCATTTGGTAAGTGGCGAATTTGTGGTAGGCACTGCTGCTACACCTTATTTGGTCTTGGGTGCAGGCGTGGAATCGGCACTATCAATTTTAGCAGATCGCAACCTTGAACCTATTACTGTCTACCTACCAAAGAAAACAGAAGGATTGCAGGTGGATTGGGCGGAGTCCATTCGTGTAGACACTGCACAAACAGCAGCTAGTTTTTTGATACAACAAGATTTTGACGATCAATATGCTATTACCTCGCTCGATTTTATGCGGGAGCAATTGGGATTAACGTCCGAAGAAGCCAGTAGTGTGGAGATAAGGGTAAATTCAAATGCAGACGTCTCTGCAATTCGTTCTCAACTACAAGCCATCATGGGTAGTCAAGTATTAGTGGAGGATCGATATGAACAGAACAAAACGCTCTTTAGAGTCATGCGAACAGAGCGGTGGATTGTGTATGGGGTGCTATCGCTGATTCTGATAGTAGCCGCATTCACAATGATTGGAGCGCTTACCATGTTGGTCCTGGAAAAACAAAAAGATATTCAGGTTTTGCAAGCCCTCGGAGCCAACACAAGTTTGATAAGAGGAATATTCTTAACAGAGGGATTATTATTATCCATGCTAGGCAGTGGAATTGGAATGTTATTGGCCTATGGGCTGGCTTGGCTACAGCTTACTTATCATTTGATTCCACTTGAAGGCGGTAGTTTTCTGATTGATTATTATCCGGTAGCTATTAAAGCCGCTGATTTCTTTCTTGTAGCAGGAACCGTATTGGTAATTGCTATGCTGGCTTCGTGGATTCCGGCAGCCAGGGCAGCAACGTATCAGATTAGCTTACGAGAAATGTAAATTGGAATCGGCGTATTAATAATCACCTAAGGTTTCAGGTAATTGGGCCAGCGCTTTTGCTAATTGCTCATCATTGGGTGCAATACCGTGCCACTCATGGGTGCCTTCCATAAAATCAACCCCTTTCCCCATGGCGGTACGCATAAGGATCACGATAGGTTTTCCCTGTCCCGTCATGGATTTTGCTTTTTCCAACGTTGCAACTGTGCTGTCCATATCATTGCCGTCCATTTGTAAAACGGTCCAGTCAAAAGAAAGGAACTTGGCTTCAAGATCGCCCAGGTTCATCACTTTGTCGGTTGGGCCATCAATTTGTTGACCATTCCAGTCAATGGTGGCAATTAGATTATCTACTTTATGATGGGCTGCAAATAGTGCAGCTTCCCAAATCTGTCCTTCGTTGAGTTCGCCGTCCCCATGCAATGAAAAAACAAGATCTTTTTTTCCATTTAATTTTTTTGCCAAGGCAGCTCCAGCTGCTACACTCAAGCCCTGGCCCAAGGATCCCGATGCAATACGAATTCCCGGTAAATGTTCATGGGTGGCTGGATGACCTTGTAAACGAGAATTTATTTTTCTAAAAGTTCCTAATTCTTTGGTATCAAAATAACCAGCACGGGCCAGCGTGGAGTAAAACACAGGAGAGATATGTCCATTGGAGAGGATAAATACATCTTCCTCGGGCGCATCCATGTTGAAGGAAGGTTGATGCTTCATCACTTTAAAATAGAGGGCAGTAAAATAATCTGCACAACCCAGCGAACCACCAGGGTGACCGCTATTCACTGCGTGGACCATGCGAACAATATCTCTACGAATTTGAGTGGCTATATTTTTTAATTCGGCAGTGTTGGCCATGGGGTTGCTTTTTGCAAACGTAATTTCTTTTTTTCATTCTGCTGTGCATCGGGGAATAGTGTGTAAAACTTCATAATTTTGCTACCATGTTAGACGATGTTCAATCGATTGCTGCCCATGCGCAGGATCAAATGAAAAAAGCAATTGGTCACCTGGAAGCAGAGCTGATCAAGATTCGTGCCGGAAAGGCAAATCCTCAAATGTTTGACGGATTGATGGTCGATTACTACGGAGCGCCTGTTCCCATCAACCAAGTTGCCAATATCAGTGTGATGGATGCACGTACCTTAAGCATTCAACCCTGGGAAAAAAATATGGTGCAGCCAATTGAAAGGGCCATCATTGCTGCCAATATGGGTGTCACCCCCCAAAATGACGGAGTATTGATTCGAATTTTTATGCCCCCACTGACCGAGGAGCGTCGTCGTGAATTAGTAAAAAAATGTCAGGGTGAAGGAGAAAACTGTAAAGTGGCCGTGCGTAATATTCGCCGTGATGCAATTGAGCAAGTCAAAAAGTTACAGAAAAACGGACTCAGTGAAGATGTTTGCAAGGATGCAGAAAACGGAATTCAGCAATTGACTGACAAGCATATTTCCCTGGTAGAAACTCATCTGGGAGCCAAGGAAAAAGAAATCATGTCGGTTTAATTTCTTCTCCTTTTCCCTGCTGTTCGTACCCTACTTTATTTCAAATTTACTTGCGCGTGGAACTGCTATTGGCCAGGTAAACGCCTGCTAAAATCAGTAACAAACACCCAATTTCTAGCACGGTGATGGCTTCATGATCCAGAAAGCCCCAGAATAAAGCAACAAAGGGAATTCCATAAGTAACCAAGGAGGCAAAGAGTCCTCCGGCAAGTTGTACAAGCGAATAGAATAAGACGGTGGCTACGGCACTGCCCAATACTCCTAATGCTGCTGTTCCTATGATAGCTTGCTGATTCATTGTATTGCTAAAATCAATTGAGAAAAAGTCTAACTGCCAAAGCAATAAGGAGGAAGGAATAATCATAAAGGCAACAGAGACGGTTGCCAGATTAATTGGATTTATATCCTTTAGCCGGTGGCTGACCATATTTACGTTCACCCCATAGAGGAGTGTTGCAGCTACTGGCAGTAGTAAATAGCTCAAGTTGTCAAAACTAATTACGCGTTGGCCTGTGAACACTGGCACCAGCGTCAGTAATACTAGTCCAGTGAAACCCACGAGCAAGCCAATCATTTTTTGACCCGCAACCCGGTCACCATAAAACAGGATTCCAATTAATACTACACAAATGGGGGTTAGGGAATTAAGAATTCCGCCTAATGAGCCATCAATTCGAGTAAGTGCAATTGCAAATAAGAAAGCGGGAAGTAAGTTTCCAATGACGGCACTAAGGGCCACCAGGGGTAACCGGTTTGTTTCAATTTTTTTTAGTTGAAATACTGCAAAGGGCAAACAAACTAGTGCCGCTGCAAAAATGCGTAGCGAGGCAATTT
>CAIRNW010000357.1 GCA_903879995.1 uncultured Bacteroidota bacterium | reverse complement strand
CCTAATGACGCTACGGGAACTGCAGCTAATCATAATTATTCCATGCGTTGGAGGAGAAGAACTCAGTTTGTAATTCGTAACTCCATCATGATTGGCCATCCCGATGCTGGTTTTTCCATGGAGTCTGATGGAACTTTAAATGACTATTATGTAAATGGACTTTCAGAGTTTCGGAATAATTTAATTCATGCAACTGCAAGTATCTACCGTAGCAGTAATAATAATATTTGTACTGCTGCTCAAATTCAAGCTAAGGCAGAGTCAGAGGGTTGTGTTACCTTGGCAAATAGTGCAGCTGCACAATTGACTAGTCCCTTCTATTCAATTACCCCTAACTTTTTACCTGCTACTGGCTCCCCAGCTTTAACAGGCGCTAGTTTTACCGGTATGAACAGCTTCTTTACTTCCACTACCTTCCGTGGTGCTATGGGAACTACTGATTGGACAACGGGATGGGCTGTCTGGGATCCTCAGAACAAGTCTTATTAATACAATAGTTTTTAATTTTGACGCTCTGTCTGAAAAGGCAGAGCGTTTTTATTTGTAAATAGTTTGAGTTATGTACATCTTTCGGTACTTAATTTGTATCCCAGTAGTATTATTTTTTACTCATTGTACTCCATCGGGAACACCAAACCTTTTGCCGGAGTTGTCCCTTTGTGACAGCGCTGTATTTATGTTTTATGATACACCAGGTAATCCCAGATTTTTCAAGATGACTAAGGTTTATGATAAGGGTAAGTTAACTGCTATTGCAAACGCAGCAAATCAACCAGCAGCGATCACTGAGCGTAGCTGTAATACACAAGGCAAGATTTATTTCTACGGCTCCAAGGGGGAAGTGTTTGTCCTTTACTTTACTTATGATGCAGCCTGTAAGTCCCTGAGTTTCATCAAAACGGGTCAAAAATATGAGGCAATTCTTCCCGCGTCAGTTTATGATATTCTTGAAAAAGAGAAAAAAATAGCGTACGAACCCGGCTCTCGCTAATGTTAAGTTTTTTAAACCTTAGAAAACTTAACATTGGATTTCGGCTCCAGCATTTTCATCTATCTATTTTTGGGCAGGCTGTTTTATTAGACAGGCCATCCCTGATTTATGAATACCATCATCGAAGCAATTCGAAGGGCATCAACTGTCCATGAAGTATCACACTTGTTAGATAAGTGTTGGCAAGAAAAACACAAAGCAGGGTCTGAAGATGGACTGTACTTTTTAAGTGAGTTGAGGGCTTTACTTAACCAAATTGACCCAATAGATGTAGCCCAACCTGATGAATGGTCTAATATTCAACATGCCAGGGTTTATCTTCATCGAATTACTGCAAAGCAATCTGCTTCTGTAAAATAAGATTTTTATCAACTTTAGCAGATGCTATATCCTGTAAATAGCTCAGTGATTGTTGAATGGAGTAGCTATAGTCCCGCATTACAATGGACCCCTTATCCAACCACCACTCTATAGTAGCAATATCAAGGGCCTTATACGGATCTAACACTTGTACACCCATATTTTTCAAGGCAATTCCGTTGCAGTATTGCTCATACTGACCCCATATAGGCATGGCTAGTATCTTTTTACCCAATTGTAAGGCCTCTGCGGGTGTTTCAAATCCTGCTCCACAAATTATTCCTGCACTGCTGATTAAACTCCTATTAAAAGACTCTTGCTCGATAGGTTTAAAAAGAACATTATTCTGCTGTGTTACAGTTTTTACTGTTTTGCTAAAAACCTCAAATCGTTGAAGCGGTATTTTTTTAAGTAAAGATTGTAAGAAGCTATCATGTAGTGCGGGAAGGTAAACTGTGATATGTCCCAGATTTACCGGGGTTGCATCTAAAATTTCCTGTTTTATGATGGCTCCAAATATTGCAGGATGGTACTTTTCAAAGTGTAATCCGATATGATGCGTAGCCTGAACGTATTTTTTCAGGAGTAACTCTCCATGCCAGCTTTTAAAAGCGGGTCTGGGTGATTCTGCATATTGAAAACTGGCTTGATGTCCAAAATGTACTGAGGGGATCTTTTT
>CAIRNW010000356.1 GCA_903879995.1 uncultured Bacteroidota bacterium | reverse complement strand
TCGACGAGCTGGAATATTGAAAAACAAATTCTTCATGGCCAGGCTGGTACCGGTGGCCATACCAATGGGTTCCTCCCGCGTTATAGCACTATGCTCAACCTCTATAAAAATACCCGCCTCGTTAGTAGCTTGTTTTGTTTTTAGTTCTACCTGTGCCACGGCGGCAATACTGGCCAACGCCTCACCACGAAAACCCATGGTTCTGATATGGAACAGATCTTCAATACTGCTTATTTTGGAAGTGGCGTGTCGGGCAATACAAAGACGGGCATCCTCAATAGACATCCCCTTTCCATTATCTACTACCTGTACCAAGGATTTACCAGCGTCCTGAATAATCAACTCAATGGAACTTGCGCCCGCATCCACGGCATTCTCCAATAACTCTTTGACCGCACTGGCGGGGCGCTGAATGACCTCACCGGCGGCAATCTGATTGGCAATATGATCGGGTAAAACCTGTATCAAGGGGTGGCGCTTATCGAGCCTTCAAAAATACGGCTTTGCCCCCGATGCAGCCAATAATTACTTGATTCAAATGGAGTACTTTTAACCAATGAGAATACTGATTCAACAGGCTTGCTTGCTACTGGTACTGGCAGCCTCTTTAAACGCCAACGCACAAGGTAATCGGGAACGCGCCCAGCAAAAGTGGGTGGATAGTGTTTTTAACAGTCTGACTCCGGATCAACGGATTGCACAGCTGATGGTGATCCGTGCGCATTCTAACCTAGGAGCTGATCACATCGCTAAGGTGGAGAATGACATAAGAAATTATAATGTGGGCGGACTTTGTTTTTTTCAGGGTGGACCTGTGAGACAAGCCTTACTCACCAACCAGTACCAGTCTATTGCAAAAACTCCTTTGATGATAACCATTGATGGGGAATGGGGAGTAGGCATGCGCTTAGATAGCGTAGACCGTTTGCCTTATCAGCTCAGCTTGGGGGCGGTCAATGATCCATCTTTGTCCTACCGCATTGGGTTAGCCATGGGCGAACAATGTAAGCGACTGGGTATTCATGTAAACTATGCGCCCGTAGTAGATGTAAATAATAACCCAAACAATCCGGTTATTGGATTTAGATCTTTTGGCGCCGACAAAGAAAAAGTGGCACGGTTTGCAGTAGCCATTACAAAGGGGATACAAGATGTGGGAGTTATGGCATGCGCAAAACATTTTCCAGGACATGGCGATGTAGATGTTGACTCACACTACGATTTACCAATCATCAGTAAATCCTTGAATCAACTGGATGCCGTAGAATTATATCCATTTAAAAAAGTTTTTGAAGCTGGAATTGGTAGCGCCATGGTGGCACATCTTTCAGTGCCGGCTATCGATACCACTTCAAACCGACCAACTTCTATTTCAAAACCTGCAATCACCGGCGTATTACGTAATCGGTTGAATTTTCAGGGACTCACTTTTACGGATGCCTTGGAGATGAAAGGAATTGCAAAACATTATCCAGGCGGAACCATTGCCGTAGAAGCAATTATTGCAGGAAATGATATGCTATGTTTACCTGCCAGTGTATCAGAATCTATCCAGGTTATACAACAGGCTATCAATGATGGAAGATTAACACAAGCAGAAGTAGATGCTAAGGTTAAAAAAGTACTGAGTGCAAAATATGGGTTGGGGTTAAATCGTCCACAATTTGTAGATACCACCAATTTGATTGCAGACCTGAATGAGCGTTCTAATGCATTACGTCAGGAGGCCGCACGCAAGGGACTTACGCTACTTAGACAAATGCCCGCTGCATTACGTACACAACTCAAAAAAGAGCAGCCACGTGTTGCTTATGTGCAATTAGGTGGCAAAGAGCTTTCTGTTTTTGGAAAACGGTTACAACAAGATTGGAACGCTACCTCCTTTCATTTGATGTATCGGGACTCCATTCTCAAGGCTGACTCTATCTTGACAGCAGTAAAAACAAATGGCTATGATATTGTATTAGTGGGCTTACATGATTATGCCAATAAGCCAATGAATAATTTTAATATCAGTACGGCTGCTACATACCTGGGTAATGCATTACAGGGAGATAGCACACTC
>CAIRNW010000355.1 GCA_903879995.1 uncultured Bacteroidota bacterium | reverse complement strand
GACCGGGAACTACCTACGATCCGTGAAGGAGATTTGTTGTCCATACAAAATGCAGGGGCTTATGGGTTTGAAATGGCTTCTCATTACAATGCAAGATTTCGACCAGCTGAAGTTTTCTATAAGGAGGGCGCTTTGCAGCTAATTCGTAGACGAGAGACCTTAGATGATTTATTACGAACACAGGAAGGATTATAAATAATATGGAAGCTTTTTTTAAATTAATTCGTAATCCTTTTTTATTTCGCTTCTTTTTATTGACTCGTTTGCCTGCTGCTTTTTTAGCCGGTATTCGGTTGGAGTTAATTACACCTGAGCGTGCCGTTGTAAAATTGCGGTACAAGTTCTTGACAAAAAATCCTTTTCGATCTACCTATTTTGCTTGTTTAGGAATGGCTGCAGAAATGAGCACAGGTCTTTTGGCTATGGCGCATTTATACAAGCGTAAACCTCCCATCTCTATGTTGGTGGTACGTATCGAAAGCCAATTTTTCAAAAAAGCAACAGGCATAACTCGGTTCACCTGCGAGCAAGGTCAAGCATTAGCGTCAGCCATACAAAAAGCAGTTGAAACAGGTCAATCGGTAGAACTTTTAGTGACTTCTTCAGGTTTTAATGAGCAGGGCATAGAAGTAGCTCGTTTTTTGATCACCTGGTCCTTCAAGAGAAAAGAGTAAATTACTTCCCTTAATGGTTGTATATGAAGATCTCCTTTCATGGTGCGGCAAGAACCGTAACCGGCTCAAAGCATTTACTTGAACTATCCTCTGGTAAAAGAATTTTATTAGACTGTGGACTCTTTCAAGGGATGGGAAAGGAAACCAATGCCCTGAATCGTCATTTTGGATTTGATCCCGCTGCGATTGATGTAATGGTACTTAGTCATGCACACATTGATCATGCTGGATTAATCCCAAAGTTGGTCGAGGAAGGATTTCGAGGAAAAATATGGTGCACCCCTGCAACCAAGGAATTAGCGATGGTGCTGCTCGAAGATTCTGCACAAATCCAGGAGGACGATATTCGTTATGTAAATAAAAGAAGGAAGCAGCTTAATCAACCCTTGTTAATGCCACTCTATACTAAAGAGCAGGCGCAAGCTTCATTCCAGTATTTTGAAACAGTTGAATATGACACCTGGACTTCAATCTTAGAAGGGGTAGAACTCCAGTTTACGGATGCAGGACATATTATTGGCAGTGCTGCCGTGCATGTAAGAATAGATGAAAAGGGTGCTACTCGACAATTGACATTCAGTGGTGATATCGGTCGATATCGAGATGCTATTTTACGTTCGCCCTCCACGTTTACACAAGCAGACGTCATTATTTTGGAATCAACGTATGGCAATAAACTTCATCCGCTTCATCAGTCAACTCCTGAATTATTATTAGAATGGATTGACAAGATTTGCATACGCAAAAAAGGAAAACTCATTCTTGCTGCTTTTAGTGTAGGACGAACACAGGAGTTACTTTTTCAGTTAAATCAATTAGAGCTGGAAAATAGGCTGCCCCCTATACCCATCTATGTTGATAGCCCCTTGAGTGTAGAAGCTACGGAGATAGTTAAAAAGTATCCGAACTATTTTAATCGCAGCATTCAAAAAATTATGGAGAGTGATTTGGATCCCTTTGATTTCTCCTCTTTGCGGTACATCCGAACGGTAGAAGAGTCAAAGCAGTTGAATTTTATAGAAGGCCCCATGGTTATAATTTCCGCTAGCGGTATGGCAGACGCCGGAAGGGTAAAGCATCATATCAGTAACAATATTGAAAATTCACGGAACGGGGTGCTCTTTACGGGTTATTGCGAACCTCGATCACTTGGCGGCCGCTTGCTCGCAGGAATGTCTGAAGTCAACATTTATGGGGTGCCACATGAGGTACATGCTTCGGTAGGCCTGATCCCCAGTATGAGTGCACATGGGGACTACGAAGACCTCTGTCAATGGCTATCCGAACAAGATCCAAAGTCTGTCAGCCACCTCTTTTTGGTCCACGGGGAGTATGCCGTACAGGTCGATTTTAGGGAGCGTTTACTTAAAAAAGGGTTTCCCTATGTTGAAATCCCTGAAATGCACGCCTGCTACGGGTTAGGTTAGTTTTAAAAAAGAAACCCCTTTGATCTACTCAAAGGGGTTGAATTTCATTGGGATAAGGATAACAGTTAACGGAGGGTCCCATCAAATGTTACTGCTAAATTATTTACAGGGCCTATTTGAATTTTCAAAATGAGTAAGGGAACTGGTTAAGTTACAGGTTATTTCCTATATTTAGGTTGTCGCCAATGTTTTATAAAACAGGTTACTAACCAATTAGTTTGCTGAAAATCAATATTATAAGAAATTTACTGCTATTAGTATTTCTACATACTACTTTG
>CAIRNW010000354.1 GCA_903879995.1 uncultured Bacteroidota bacterium | reverse complement strand
GAGACTGGGCGAGAATGGATGAGGGCATGGAGAGACCGGCAAAAATTAACAAAATGCAAAGGGATTTCACCCAATAAATTTCTTTTCGAACAAAGTGCATGAACTTCAATATCCCCCTATTTTGATCTGCAGGAAAAGATGACTTTACCTTCCGCATTAAATTATAAATTAGAATCATAGGTTAAATTTTGTACCTTCAAAAATAGGGATAAAATGAGATTCGTCATTTTTTTATTTCAGAAAAAATTCTTCTTTAAAAAAAACTGCTCGGATGTATTCCACCTTCACTCCCAAGAGTCCCATTTTCGATTTTTCCCCGTGATATTAAATTTAATGTATGGGAAATGAAAAATCGAAAATCATGATTATTTTCGTTTCATGAAAACATATATGCTCGTGATCCTTTTGGGATGTTCTGCGCTGTCAGTCTTTTCCCAGGCCCCTCAAAAAATTCCGTATCAAGCCGTTGTCAGAAACCTCGATGGTTCAATACTTCCCAATGAAAACGTCTCTTTTATTTTCACCATAAAAAAATCCAGTGCACAAGGGGAAGTGGTTTATCAGGAGAATCAAACGGCACTGACCAATGCCCAAGGTCTCTTCAGTGTTCAAATAGGATCAGGTAGCACTTCAACAGGATCTGTTGAAAATATTGCGTGGGGTGAGGATATTTATTTTTTACAAATCCAGCGCAATGTCAACGGGCAATGGATAGAGATGGGTAGCCAACAAATGATGAGTGTTCCCTACACCTTGTATGCGAATCAAGTTCCTTCTCGCGTAAGTCAGACAGGTGATACGTTGTACGTAGGTAAAACTTCCGTGATCGTCCCCGGCATCAGCGCTGCCAATGCTCCTGCTCCTGTGCTAGGATGCACCGAGCTCAATGCTTGCAATTATAATCCTGCGGCCACGCAAGACGACGGCAGTTGCGTGATCACAGGCGCCGCATGTAACGATAATAATGCCAACACCGTTAATGATGTCATCAACGCGCAATGCAATTGTGCGGGTAGCACCTTGATCAATGGGCTGTATTATGTGGGCAACGGCGTTACTGACATAGATGGGAATACCTATAATTCGATTGTCATCAACGGACAAGAGTGGATGGGAAAAAACTTAGCCGTTTCCAAATACCGCAACGGCGACCCCATTACCACGGGACTCAGCAATACCAATTGGGCCAATACCACGAGCGGCGCCTACGCCATTTATGGTGATCTTGCGGCCAATAATTCTACCTATGGCAAGTTGTATAATTGGTATGCTATGACCGACAGCCGCGGGGTTTGCCCCACAGGATGGCACGTCCCCTCCGAAACAGAATGGTTTGTTTTAGAGAATTTCTTAGGGGGTATTTTGGATGCTGGAGGCAAGATGAAAAGTACTACCGGCTGGACAGCGCCCAACCTCGCCGCTACCAATATCAGCGGATTTACCGGCTTACCAGGAGGATACCGTTTGGTAAACGGCACTTACAATCACCTGGTCAGTTATGGTTATTTCTGGACCACTACTCCCTATGATGCCGATCCCAACTACACATGGTATCATGCATTAAAATTTGACGACTCCATCATCTTCCGTTCACAGTTTTTGAAAAGAGCTGGGATGAGTATCCGTTGTTTGAAGGATTAAGGAAAAGGAGCCTCACTGCGTTGATCGATTATTTTTTTTGACCTATTCCGGCTATCCGTTCCAAGTCCTCGGGTGCTGCGCACCCTGCGGGCTTTCCACTACTATCCGGGGTATG
>CAIRNW010000353.1 GCA_903879995.1 uncultured Bacteroidota bacterium | reverse complement strand
GATGGACGAACAGCTTTTGTAACCTTGAAGAGTCAGTTATAACTCTTTGTTTTCTTTTATCTTCAAACGAACTCCCACATAAATTTCTCTTCCACGTGTAGGCCCCCAAACAGAGGAAGTGTCAAAATAAGGACTAAATGGATTTTCCCAACTAATGATAGGTTGTAGTTGTCTAAAATCAAAGAGATTCTCAACGCCGGTATATACTTCAAAACGCTTCAAGGTGTAAGTAAATTGAGTGTTTAGAACTGTATATGAATTTGAAAAGTCAGGACGTTGAAATTGCGTAGGATTTGTCCTAGTATTTGGTAGCGATTGCCTGCCGTACCAATGGATATTCAAATCTGCCTGGAATGGTTTTTGGGGTGGTCGGTAACTGATGGATGTTAGTACTTTTTGTCTGGCATTGAAGGGGAGGAGTTCTTTTCCTGACTCGGTAATTCTATAGACATCAAGCAAATTATACCCAGTTTTAAATTCAAGCGTATTAAAAAAATGTAATTGTAAATCGGCTTGCAAGCCATTGCTGATACTTGTTCCTCTAAAATTCTTAATGATTGCTTTAGATGGACTGGTATTATAATCGGGAAAAATTTGGTTACTAAAACTAGTTCTATAGAAATCAATACTAATGTAGCCGGAAATATTTTTTGATTTCCCCTCAAATTTTTTTGTCAAATTGATTCCTGTGTTGAGTGCTTTTTCAGGTGTTAAGGTCTCTTCAAAAATTATATCGCGCGAACTTACTAGTAGGCCAATATTTTCACTAAAAAGATTAACAGTGCGCCATCCAGTTCCAATATTAGCGCGTAAAATTAATGAGGGATTTATATCATATTTTACCAATGTTCTTGGTGTTAGTTGAAATCCAAACTGATTGTGCTGATCTCCTCTTATTCCTGTAATCCAAGTAATTTTTCCATTCGCTAGCTTAAAGATATTTTCTGCAAAAGCACCAGGAATCACTTCTCTGCGCTTGTAGTTGCCTCCATATGTTCGCACTAAAACTTGGTCTGTAAATCCAATATTTTCTTGAAGGTCTAAAAAACGGTAGCTAAAGCCTGATTTAAGTTGATGTTCCTTGTAGTTTAATTCAATTTGTAAGTTGGCATATACATTGGTCTGTTTCGCATCATATCGAACTGTGCCAAAGTAGGAATTTTGTTGTTGGTGAAAGCTAGATATAAAAGAAGTTATGGCAAGTTTATCATCAAAGCGGTAACCTGTTTTTGTCCAAAATTCAGGTTGATTGATATTTACGAACTGACCATATACGGAGGAGCTACCTTTATCTCTCTGCGCATCAAAGTAAGTTTGACCGCCAATTCTTCTTTCTTGTAAAAATCGTAGACCCACTCTGCTACTCCAGCCCCAACTACTCTCGTTTCCGTATTTCCATTTGTTCATTACTAGGTAGCGTCTAAGGCGGGGAAGATCCAGGAATTTATCATTATCGCGGTCTATTTTACTGGCTGGTTGAACTATATGAACAGCCGTAAGATTACTCCACTTATTTTTCTTTACAGCGTAATTGGTATTAAAATGTTTTTCGCCAAAGCTGTTCATGTATGCGTTAAAGTATATCTTATCTGTATTGTCAGGCTCCTTTGTTTCAACGTTAATTTGTCCGCTAATACTTTCAAATCCTTGAAGAACACTATTAGCTCCTTTTGCTACGTAGATATTTCCTACCACGGTACCCGGAATGCTGCTAATGCCATAGGTATAGGAAAGACCTTGAATTACAGGAAATCCGTCTACTAATATTTGATTATAAACGCCTGATAAACCTAGTATTCTTAATTCTTTTGCATTAGTAACTACATTAGTAGTTTGTGGTTGCACCGTAGTTTGTGTTTCAAAACAACCCGCTAAATCACAGCAGGCTGCTTTTCGAAGTTCTGTTTGTGTTATCTGCTCAACCTTTATTGCTTTGTTATCCGATATAATGACTCCTGCTCGTTGACTTTCAATAATTATTTCAGAAAGCCGCTGTTTTGACGCCAGCTTAAAAACGATATTTGTGTCAGTAGTGGTAACTAGTATTGTATCCGGCCAGTGTCCAACATAACTTGCAATCAGTTTAACAGGTAGTTTAGGTGGGGCACTCAATTCAAAAATGCCTTTACTATTTGTAAAAGCTCCTTTATTCAAACCAAGCCACCCCACACTGGCACCAACTAAAGGTTCATCTTCTAAGTTGGATACTTTTCCAGTGATTCGTTGTGCTTTTACAAAGAATGGAATAAGCAGAGTCAGTAGCACTATCCAATACTTCATAGTATGGCTATTGCTTAACCTTGTACGGCCTATCATTTGGATTTTCACAGCCACCTGTATTTTCAATAGCGGCAACTATTTCTTTCTCTGTAACTCTGGCAGGATTAAATTTCAACTCAAAACTAGTAGTAGCACCTGGTTTATCCGCTTTGCAATTAATAACGCCAGCAAGTTTTTCAATATTACTCGCAATGGTTTTAACATCAGTGGCGCAGGTAATTCCCTTAACTTTAAACGTAGTGGCTTTAACGGTATCTGCATGTTGGGCATTAGAAGATTGAGCCTGTCCATCAAGATTAAAAACTGTTAGTAAGAAAGTGGCTGCAATAATTCTGATTGAATTTTTCATACAAGACTAATTAGGATATTCAATTGAGTACCGCTAAGATAATTCGGTCTTTTGAAGGATATGCAGGAACTGTTAAAAGTTTTCCATTGTAATAAATCTGGTGCTTCATTCTTGCCCCAGCCGGCAATAAGCGATCTAGCCCACCTATAAAGGGTGCTGCAGCGAATTGTTTTAGGGTTTTACCTGAGCTAATACCATCCCCATCATCAAAAATGAAGCTTGTAATCACAGTTTTTGAAGCGGGTGTAAGTTCTTTACTACAAACAGGAAATTGATTTACGGTTACCGAGTCTCTACCGCCCACCATTGCGGCTGATGCAGCGTAGATCACTAGGGCTGATTGATTTTCCTCTTCTGGAATTTTTCCAAGTAAGCTACTCATCCGATTTCCCTCAGGGAATCCTCTTAAGTAAACAAGTGGATTGTCCTGCTCAAAAGAGCTGAAAAAATAAGATATCTTCTTTTTCTTGCTGTCACTGGGTAGTAGTTCTATTTCGTAAGGAATACCAGCCTCTACCACAACCGGCCCCCATCCTCCATTTTCAGCAGTTATCAAGTTAATAGCTGGTTTACGAGTGCGCCGACCATTTTTTTGATTAATCGGATAAATGGTTACCGTAGCATTTTTCATTGGCATATTATCTCCCAGTATTACTGCTTTACCTGCAATCTCTACTTTCTTTTTTGTTGCCAGCAAGCTGTTTGCAGCTTTTTTAGTGGGGGCTAAAAAATTCAATATTCCTGTAAGTGATTTGACGCTAGTGGCCACTTGGTAATGATCTTCTTCCGTTAGTCTAAGGTTGTTTGCCCCCTCAATTACTCCAGCACTCGTACCTGCCACCCGGTCTTCAGTCGAAAAAATATTTAAACATCTCTCATTTGGAAACCATGGAAAGTTCTCTACCCATTTACGACTACCAATATGAACATAATGAGCAACGTTTCTCGCTTGATTGCTGTCTTTGAGATAACTGCGAGCCAACCCACCTCCTGCTGAATGTCCAATTAAATCAACCTGTACGGCTCCAGTTTCTTTTTTTATTTGTTGTATGAATTGCGACAGTAATTGTTCGTTTTGTTTTCCATTACCTCCTACACTATTCCAGTCAAATGCATAAAGTCTGTTCTTGCAGTATCCAGACTGTTGGAAAAATTTAACAGCATTTGACCAGGTGTCTCCCGATGCTAAAAAACCATGTATGAAAATTACTGGCCTTTGCTCTACATCGCATTGGGCAGTGCTACTGAGAGAAACAAATAGCAATAGGGAGCCAATAAGTTTTCTCATAAGTGATTTCTATACCAGCTAAATTAGGTGAGAATAAGCTTCCTTAGTTGATTTATTCTTTCCATGAAATTGCTATAACTATTTCATTCTTGCGTCCGATGAATTCGTAAGGAGCATTATAGCCGAGATAAGTTGGGTTGCCTGTAGTTTTGATTCCTTTTTGGTTGAGGGCCAGCAACAGCCGGTCAGTGTATTGCTTGATTTTTTGATCGCCGGCATATCCGCCAAATTCAATTGCAGCCATGTAAGCGGCAGGGCTTTCATGCAATTCCACACGACTGTCAACCGGGCGAGGCAGTTTGTCAAGCGTATATTCAGAGGGCATTACAAAGCTCATCGATGATCCCTTTTCATTGATATCCATGTGAACGGGTGCCGTCATGGCAATTTTGGCAGAAGATTCATTATTGCCAAATATATATCCAGCAATTTTTCGGAATCCACTGCTTCCTAGTTCTTGATACGATTTTGCAGTCGATCTTGTAGTGGCAAAAATGGCTGGCGGATAAAAACGAATTTCGAATTCCTTTTCTTTTTTGACAACTCGGTACTTTTGTTTTTCAATTCGAACGCTTGTAAATGACATTAGAATAGGTATAGAGATGGCTGTAATTATGATGAGTAAGAATAATGGTTTCATAGATGGAGATTTATTGTTACAACAAATAAATCGGTTGAGAGTTTAGTAGCTGCTGCTGGTAGTTTTCCGAGAAGCTCTAATCTTAGTGAGGATGGTAGTCACGACAGGCCTGAGTTCGAACATTCTTTTGTCTGATTTAAAGAACATGTTGCTATAACGCTAAGAGCCTGCTGTATGAGGGTCTTTCTTATTTTAAAGGCTTAAATTTTTATTCGGCTGAAACTTCTACTTGCATTAATATATTATTTGCTCCCTTGCTAAATCTATTTTTCAAAAAAATTAAATTTGGCTCTGTTACCCATTCTT
>CAIRNW010000352.1 GCA_903879995.1 uncultured Bacteroidota bacterium | reverse complement strand
GATGGTCTAGTTTTTCCAGACACAAAACTCTCTTAAATTTGTGTTCGTATGAAAAAGGAAAACAGACAGACAGATCAGGGCCATCGGCGGCGTTTCGATGAGGACTTCAAGACCTCGGCGCTGCAGATGGTATCTTCCGGGCGCAGTGTACCGGATGTTGCGCGGGCATTGGGCGTCAACGAGAACGTGCTGTACCGGTGGAGGAAGGCCGCCGAGGGGGAAAGCGCCCCTTCTGGTTCGGTAGCGGACGAGCTGGCACAACTCAAGCGCTATTGCCGGCAACTGGAACAGGAGCGGGATATCTTAAAAAAAGCCTTGTCCATTTTCAGCCGCACGACGTGAGCCAGGTGTACGCCTATATCGTTTCCCTGAGCACGGACACCCCTGTGGCCAGGCTGTGCCGTGTCCTTGGGGTGTGCCGCAGCGCCTTCTACGAATGGAAAAAGGGCAGGACATACGTGCTGTCACTAATCACCAGAAGGGTAAACCGACGAAACGACCCACAGCACGCTGGATATTCCAGGTATTTGTAGGCATCCATGTACTAGAGCTACCGGACGGAAAGTAAGTTGTCCTCGACCTCCTTTCCTACTGGAATTTTTATTCCTGATTTTTTGAAGGGGGGTGCGGAAGGTGTGTTATTAATTTTTCAGGACTAAATTATCAAAATTTAACTAATTTTGAGCAATTAAGGACTAAAACCGTATTCAAAACTTATGATGTTATTTAAAACTATCGTTCGACCAAGTTCGATACCAAACGCAGGAATGGGCTGTTTTGCTAACGAATTTGTGCCAAAAGATGCTTTGATGTGGAGATTTAATCCTGATTTTGATAGAAAATTTTCACAGGAAGAGTTTGACGAATTAGAGCTGCCCGCTAAAGAGTTTCTTATGTATTATGCCTATCGGTGTGGTGGCGTGTATTATTTCAGCAGCGATAACACGCACTTTATCAATCATTCCGAACGGCCGAGTATGTATTCAGATGAAACAGGTTTGCTCGCCTACGCTACGAAAGATATTCATCCGGGGGAGGAAATCGTGGATAATTACTGGAGTTTTGGAGAAACACCAGAAGATCATGAATTTAATATCGGCTGGTTGAAAAAGGCTTAAAACAGTTTTAAGCCCTACTCCAAGCAAGTATTCTATTTACAAAAATTATCCAAGGACGGATATTTTACAGTAAGAAATTTATTCTTCATCACTCCCAATTTTTGTTAATCCTTTTATCCATGTTTTCATTTTAGAAGTCAAGTTTTTGCCATCTGTTGTGGCGCGTCCAAACATCAATAATCCACCTATTTCTTCTCCTTTTTTAAGCAATAACGTGTTAGGGGCTACACTAAACCAAAAAATTTCATCCACATTTAGAGGCGATGGAGATGTTGCAGGACGAACAAAAACGACAGTTTCGTCAGGATTCATCCGATAAATACCTGAAGGAATTGGCTTTCTGAGGGTATCTAACACATGATGCACACACAAAAAAGATAATGCATAATTTGGGGATGGAGTCATCCAACGATGATTCAACTTTTCAATATCCAAATCATAAGAAATATCCAACCATTCTGCAAGATGTAATAAAAATAAAGGGGGCTCTCCTTGAAGGTGCGAAGCATGAGCCGTCATGTGTGTAAAACCGCAAAATCGGAGGTTCATCTCACCCAGATACAGAGTATGGGTCGCTTTGTCTATCAAAAAATCTATTTCAAAATAACCTTTATAGCCTACTTGACGTAATTGTTCGCCCATTTTGATGGTATAATTTTGAGCTAATAACCGCATAGATTCAGGAAAGGCTTCACAAAATAATTCATTGCCCGACCAACCGCCCGGATAAGTATTTAATTCAGGAATACCCGTCAGTTCTAACAACAGAGGAGAAGTCGCAATCCCATATCGTGTAATACAGCCTTCAATGCCCGTACTCACACAATCAATTCGGGTCATAATTTTCATTTCCTCTCCATTTGTAAGGTGGTTTTGGTATTTTTCAAAATCAGATTCATTAGAAATGAAAAAAGTCGTTTCTCCACCAAACCCATGTGGCATTTGAACGACCAAATGCGGCCCCAAATGTGCTGCAAGATGGCGGAGGTGTGCATAACTCTGCACAGCACTCAACACATAAGGCACGCAAGGTACACCCGCAAGTTCGGCAAGGCGATTGGTATTTGCTTTATTATCCCAACGATTCCGAAGAGCAACAGACGGCAGACAAACTTCAAGCCCCAATTCTTTTGCTAAATTTTCGGTGGTTTCATCGAGCATACAAGTCAATAATTTACCTTGTCCATTTTTTTGAATGTAATCAATAACTTCTTCATTACACAAAAGCGCATTCACTACTTCCTCGCTTGTAAGCGAATAGTTATATATAAATGATTTGGGTACAAAGATATTCGGGTGCAACCCATTAAAAGTATCCACCGCACAAATGAAGTGAAGTGCACCAACATAACTTTCCATACCAAGTGCAACATACAAGCAAGGATCTACAAAATAAATAGGTATTGTATTTTGGTGCATTTTATTTTTTAAATCGTCCATTTAAAGTTTTTATTTTTTTAACCACCTTGTGTTAGAAATTAGGCTTGTTGCGAGGGGATCATCAAGGGGTCAAAAAGGCCTTTTTTTTCCCACCTTGCTGACCCCTCGCAACAAGTCTAATTAAAAACTCAAATTTGAGGTTTTCTCTAACATTATACTTCTTTCCGCAGCGCCAAAATCTTTATTTCAGGCGAAATACCCACGCGCCCTGAAAAGCTAAGACAAGAAATCCGAAACAGCGGTTAATGTGCAAAAACCTATACTACTCCCCCCAAATGGCACCCGTGCCAAAGTTGAAAAAAGGCTGTACATTGGCCAGGTAAAGGCGATAAAGAACATGAAACGCAAATTCACATCGGCCTTTAAGGCTCCGGTAGCGATTGAGGCACTCAAAAAACGGGAGACGCTTGCCGAACTGGCCTTGCGGTTTGAGGTACACGCGACGATGATCAGCAAATGGAAGCAGGAATTCCTGTCGAATTCGGCACAGGTGTTCGACAAGGCGGAGCGGACACCGGAAGCTGGGGCGGACACCGACAAGCTGTATGCGAAAATCGGGCAGTTGGAGATGGAGAACGACTTTTAAAAAAAACTTGAACAAAATAGTTCGCTAATGGAGCGCAAGGCCATGGTGGACAAGGACTCTCGCCCGAGCATTCGCAG
>CAIRNW010000351.1 GCA_903879995.1 uncultured Bacteroidota bacterium | reverse complement strand
CGCAGCAAAAATTAGTAAATGTGGTGTTGAATTTGATTATGGATAAAGACAAGCTCTTGCATATGCAAGAGCAATTGAGACCGCTAGGAATCAAAGATGCAGATCAACGGGTTGCTGTTGAAATAATGAAATGGATAAACGCATGAGAAAACCTTTTGTTGATACAAGTTTAATGACTGTTCCTTTTGCGGGTGCAGCCGGTATCAAGGAGGTATGCTTCATTGGTATAGGTGGAATTGGGATGAGTGCTTTAGCGCGTTTCTTTTTGGAGCAGGGAGTAGCGGTGAGCGGCTATGATAAAACACGTACAGCACTTACGATACAATTAGAGGAAGCTGGGATACAAATTCACTATGAAGACAGTTTAGAATATTTATCGCGTAGTGCCGATATAGTAGTCTATACTCCGGCTATACCAGCTGATCACAAAGAATTGAATTGGTATCGAGAAAATGGCTTTACAGTTTACAAACGAAGTGATCTGCTACAGCGAATTACAGAAAATTCTTTGAATATCTGTATTGCAGGAACGCATGGAAAAACAACTACTAGTACCCTGGTGGCACATATTCTACGCTATAGTGGAATGGGTTGTAATGCATTTTTAGGAGGAATTGCCAGTAATTATGAAACCAACTATTGGAGTAGTGCTACCAACTGTTGCGTAGTGGAGGCCGATGAATACGACAGAAGCTTTTTGAAACTGCGACCCCATATTGCATTGATTACCGCTATGGACGCGGATCATCTTGATATTTATGGAACTCCTGAAGCAATGGAAGAGGCATTTCTTGCTTTCAGTGCCTTGACTGCACCGGAGGGATTTTTATTATATAAAAAGGGATTGAAGCGAGCAGCTGAATTACGCGCTACTCAACAATTGAGCTATCATCTTCAGGATACAGCAGCCGATTGTAAATCAGTTGGCTTGCGTGTACAAAATGGCGCATATCGATTTGATGTTGCAGTAGGTGAAGATTTGTTAGCCGGATTTCAATTGCATATGGGCGGATTGCACAATGTTGAAAATGCGGTAGCCGCTATCTCTATTGCTTGGCTATTAGGAATTGAGGTAGAAAAAATAAAGGAAGCGATTGCCAATTTCAAAGGAGTACAAAGAAGATTTGAGCTGATTTGGCAGGGCGAACAGGTTGTACTTATTGATGACTATGCACATCACCCTGCCGAATTAAGGGCATTATTGGAGGGGGTTCGTTCATTACATGGTGATACACCTTGTACTATCTTTTTTCAACCCCATCTCTATACACGTACCCGCGATCTGGCTCTAGAATTTGGAAATGCATTGGATGAGGCTGATGAAGTGGTGTTGTTACCTATTTATCCTGCTCGGGAAATGCCCATAGCAGGTGTGCAGAGTGAATTGATTGCTGCACATATTCATAAAGCGGCTGTACGTGTTCTTCCTAAAGAAGAGGTGGTAGGCTGGATTACGAAAGACCTGAGTAAAAATGAAAAACAAAAAAAAGTTTATATCACAGCAGGCGCTGGAGACATTGATCAACTCTTGCCTTCCCTGCAACAATTATTAAGTACATCGTGCAACTAAAAAAGACCATACAACGTATTTTATTTATACTGTTCTGGACTGGAATCGGAACGGGAATGATTTTACTCCTAGGCGCAGCGATTGGAAGAAGAAATCAAGAGCGGTTTCGCGATTATACCATCGAGATAAAAGGGCAATACGGGGGCTCATTTTTAAACGAGGACTCGATTGAACGATTATTACGTCAACATACAGAGGGAGTCAAAGGGGAGTTACTGTCTGTCCTCAAATTGAGAAAAGTGGAGGAGGGGTTAAAGCAACATCCTTGGATTCGGGGGGCACAACTTTATTTTGATAATAAGGACATTCTTCATGTGGGTATCACTGAAAAGACGCCAGTAGCCCGATTGTTTACACAAGCTGGACAGTCGCTATATCTAGATGAATTAGGTCTGCCCATGCCATTAGCGATGCATCGCACGGTAAAAGTACCCGTATTTACAGGTTTACCAGTAAGCACCGGAAGTAAAATAAAAGATAGTTTATTCTACCTGCGTATACGTGACATGGCACAACAAATTGTGCTGGATAGCTTTTGGTCTGCACAAGCTGCTCAATTTGACCGCTTGCCTGATGGAACTTGGGAAATGATTCCCGTAATTGGTAACCATGTTGTTCGGCTACAGGATGGGGAGGATTTTCAGCAACAGCTGAAAAAGCTGATGCTGTTCTATCAGCAAGTTTTAGTAAAAACGGGATTTGATCGATATCGTGTTATTGATTTACGTTTCAATAACCAGATTGTTGCATCTTATGGTGCTGGAACACGCGTTGATTCCATTCGGTTACGTCGCAGTGTAGAGCAGTTATTAGCGCAATCTCGAGCCGCCGAGTTGGATACCGTGATTCGCTATTTGCCCAAGCCTTTACAACCCCTGTTAGCAGACGATACGATTTCGGTTACCACCGAAATGAAAAATAGTTTACCGCTTGATTCAGCGGCGTTACCTCAAAAATCCAATAAAAAAATAAACAACTAAAAACAACATCCCTATGAACAACGAAAACCCCATCATTGTCGGTCTGGACATCGGTACCACCAAGATCGCTGTGATTGCCGGTCGTAAAAACGAGTATGGCAAACTCGAGATTTTAGGATTTGGCAAGGCCAATTCCAATGGTGTAAAACATGGGCAAGTGCTTAACATTGATGAAACCATCAAAGCGATCCGCACAGCCCTAGATAATTGTTTTGCATCTAATCCCAATTTAGAGATTGGTGAAGTTTATGTTGGTATTGCGGGTCATCATATTAAGAGTTTACAAACGCGTGGAGACATGGTCCGTCATCGAACTGATGAGGAAGTGAGTCAGCATGAAATTGATAAGTTGATTGATGACCAGTATAAAACTTATATTCCTGCGGGTGACCAGATCATTGATGTAATTCCGCAGGAGTTTACAGTGGACAATATCCCCAACATCGCAAATCCTATAGGATATGGTGGGGTAAAAATTGGAGCTAATTTCCATATCATTACCGGAGATAAAAATGCAATCCGTAATATTAACCGTAGTGTTGAAAAAGCTGGCTTGCATACGAAGGACCTGGTATTGCAACCACTCGCTTCTTCTGCTGCTGTTATGGCACAAGAGGATCTCGAAGCGGGAGTTGCCATTGTAGATATTGGTGGGGGTACTACTGATTTGGCTGTTTTCAACGAGGGAATTTTAAAACATACTGCAGTTATTCCTTTTGCTGGGGAAAATATTACCAATGATATCAAATCAGGATTAGGCGTATTACGCACCCAGGCAGAGCAAATGAAAGTGCAGTTTGGATCTGCATTAGCCAATGAAGCAAAGTCTAATGCTTATATCACTATTCCTGGATTGAGAGGTATGCCTGCCAAAGAAATCAGTGTTAAAAATCTGGCCAATATTATCCAAGCCAGAATGAGTGAGATCATGGATTTTGTTACCTATCACTTAAAGCAGGTTGGCTTGGATAACAAAGCATTAAATGGTGGTATTGTGCTAACAGGTGGAGGGTCTCAACTTAAGCACTTGATTCAATTAACTGAGTATGTTACCGGGTTGAATGCACGTATTGGTTTCCCCAACGAACATCTAGCTGCGGGTCATATCGAAGAACTCTCTAAGCCAACCTATTCAACTTGTATTGGTTTGATCTTAAAAGGGTATGACGATTTCGAACACAATCGTAAAGAGTTTGACAAAGGATATCGTAAAGTGGATGTACCCACTACGTTACGTAAAACGGCTGCCGGGGAAGTGGTGGATACTGCAGAACCTGAAACTGTTAGTGAAGAGCAAATGCGTAAGCGAAGGAATCTGACTGGATTCTGGAGTAAGTTCAAAGACCGCATTATTGATCTCTTCAAAGAAGAAGAAGATCGTCACCTCTAATACAAACGAACTAAACTAACCCACTAAAAATTCGAAAACCAACTTCCAATGATTCAATTTGATCTTCCTACTGAAAAATCCTCCATCATCAAAGTGATTGGAGTGGGCGGTGGTGGAAGCAACGCCGTCAACTACATGTTTAATCAGCACATCGAGGGTGTCAATTTTGTGATCTGTAATACAGATGCGCAGGCGCTGGCGATAAGCGGAGTACCTAATCGAATTCAACTCGGTCCCTTGCTAACGCAAGGATTGGGTGCGGGCGCCAATCCCGAGATTGGACGCCAAGCCACAGAGGAGTCGCTAGAGGAAGTACGTCGTATTCTGGAGGTAAATACCAAAATGGTATTTATCACAGCTGGCATGGGTGGTGGTACCGGTACAGGAGGCGCTCCCATCATTGCAAAAATTTGCAAAGAAATGGGAATACTCACTGTTGGTATAGTTACTACTCCATTTGCTTACGAAGGCAAGAAGCGATTGCAGCAGGCAGAGGAAGGTATCAGACAATTACGTACTCAGGTTGATACATTACTAATTATCAGTAATGACAAGCTAAGACATCAATTTGGAAATCTTAAAATGCGTGAAGCTTTTGAGAAAGCTGATAATGTGTTAGCCACTGCTGCACGTTGTATTACGGATGTAATCAATAGTACTGGTCAGATTAATGTTGACTTTGCCGATGTATGTACAGTCATGCGTAATGGTGGAAGAGCCATTCTGGGACATGCACTGGTAGCAGGTCAGAATCGTGCTCAGCTTGCCTTAGAGGAAGCTTTAAGTTCGCCCTTACTTAGCGATAATGATATTCTGGGTGCAAAGTGGATATTAATCAATATTAATTCTGCTCGTGGCGAGCATGAATATACCATGGATGAAGTTGAGATCATACAACAACTATTGTTAACGAGAGCTGGGGAGAATACCGATGTTATTTTAGGAATGGGATACGACGATAACCTTGGTGATAAGCTTGCGATCACCTTGATTGCAACCGGATTTGAGCATAAGGATGGAATTACGCCTGCTGCTCCCGCACGTGCAAAAGTGCAGGAGGAGGAAAAGATTGTGATGGTATTGGGACAACCTGAGCCAATCCATGTTCCAACACCTCCAGTGATGCAAGCGGATCCACCTGCGGAGACGCCTACCGAAACACCAACGGCTGAAGTTGTTGTAGTGGCTCCCACAGAATCAACTTTTACAGAACAGGAAACTATTGCAACAGACCTTATGCCCAAGTTAGTGGAAGAGCAGCCGGCACCACTCGTAGAAACTGAGGCAACTTTCTTGGCAGCTGCTGTAATTATGCCAGAACCCACTCCAAGTACTCCAGTGATTTCTGGTGGGTATCTAGCACGTCCTGCAAATATTTATGCTGAAACTGCAGCACCCGTAGAGGCTGATTCCGCCATAGCCTTAGTTACACCGGAACCTGTTGCTGCACCTGTTCAAATTCAATTTGAGGAGGAAGTTGCTCCTGTAGTTCAATCGATCCCCACTACTCCAGTAACTGAGGAGGTTGCTGAAATGTTCGAAATGAAATTAGTGGAGAAAGAGGAGGACCCAGCACCCGCAACACCATTGTTATTTGAATTGCATCGTACTTCGCCGGCTGAAGCGCTGGAGCTTCCGGTGGAAGACGAGACTATTGCCCAACAGCGTCGTGCTGCTGAACGTTTGCAGAAACTTCGCAATTTGTCTTTTAATGTTAATGCGGCGGATCCTAACAATGAGTTTGAAACAATTCCCGCATACATTCGTCAGAACATGGAAATGTATAACTCTAAGACTCAGATTGAGAACTTTTATAGTAACTATGAAGTGAAAGAGGATCCTTCAAAGCAAGGACCTATTAGTACACTGAATAGTTTCTTAAATGGGAAAAAACCTGATTAAAGAAGCTCACTTCACTCGAAAGTGTGAAGTGACATAAGTAGGTCTGTTTTTAGTTGTTCCTCCCGGATTAGTCCGGGAGGTTTTTTTATGCAGGATCCTCAACCCTTGTACCTTTGCTCCTTACTATGGAAACTATTTTAATCACAGGGGGAACAGGGTTGGTTGGAAAAGCTTTGACCACGCATTTATTGGAGAAGGGATATCGTGTAATTATATTAACAAGAAATAAAACGAAAGCTTCTGCTTCAATTGCAGCGTCATCAACGCTCAATTATTCTTATTGGGATCCATCGTTGAATCAAATTGATCCTGCCATCTTGCAAATCGCTGACCATATTATTAATTTAGCAGGAGCAGGAGTAGCTGATAAGCGTTGGAGCGTCTCACGAAAAAAAGAAATCAGAGACAGTCGAGTGAGGGCCGGTCATTGTATAGTTCATGCATTACAGCAACTTCCACATCACGTTAAAACAGTGGTGAATGCCTCAGCCATTGGCTGGTACGGCCCGGATACTGAAAAAAATTTACCATTTACCGAGGAGGCACCTGCTTATCATGATTTTTTAGGTTCTACCTGTAAAGATTGGGAGAATAGCACAGCCACACTTGACAAACTGGGTATACGTGTAGTTACATTTCGAATAGGCATCGTGTTGACGCCTGAGGGAGGAGCCTTGCGTGAGTTCATAAAGCCATTGAATTGGGGTGTTGCAACTATTTTAGGAAACGGAAATCAAAAAATTAGTTGGGTGCATCTGGAGGATCTGGTTTTGCTATTTGCGTATGCCATTCAATCAACTGAATTGAAAGGTATTTATAATGCCGTGTCTCCAGCACCTGTGACTAATCAAGAATTAATTCTTACGCTGGCAAAACTCCGCCGTCGCTATTTTGTTCCAATTCGTGTACCCGCTTTTTTATTACAAGTAGTGATGGGAGAGATGAGTGTGGAAGTATTAAAGAGTACTACTGTCAGTGCTCAAAAAATTATGGATACGGGTTTTCGATTTCGTTATCCGTTGATTCAATCTGCATTGGCCTCTTTCACTTAATTGCGAATCGGTCTCCCACTGGTCAATACACTTTGTATTCTCTCCAGCGTTTTTTTCTCCCCACAGAGTGAAAGGAAAGCCTCCCTTTCCAAGTCAAGTAAATACTGTTCATCAACCGTGGTGGGTTCACTCAAATCACCACCGCACATAACCGTTGCTAATTTTTTAGCCACTAACGCATCATGCTCCGTGGCATAGCCAGCTGTTTTCATCGCATGTATTCCTGCAAGTAAAGGACCTAATCCCGCTCTTCCAAGCACAGGTATAGCGGTTTCTTCCAGTGGTTTTGTATATCCAGCCTGGTGTAATTGAAGTACGGCTTGTTTAGCATGGGCAATTCTTCGACTAGGATTTAAAATGATTTCATCAATCCCTTTTCTATATATACCCAGTAAAAAAGCCTCATGCGCAGAGGTTCCAACCTTGGCGGTTGCAATAGTCATGAATCTATTTTTCAATGTATTCATTTCAGGTTCATCACTATGAATTTCTTTACCTGCACGTAATACAAATTCTTTGGTTCCGCCCCCTCCGGGAATTAAGCCCACGCCCAACTCAACTAATCCTGTGTAAGTTTCCGCTGCAGGAAAACATTGATCGGCATGTAAATTAAGTTCGCATCCGCCACCGAGCGTTAACCCGTGAGGGGCTACTACTACGGGAACTGCGGAATAGCGCACCCGCATCATTGTTTGTTGGAAATATCGAATGGCCATATTCAGTTCGTCATACTCTTGTTCAACCGCCATCATAAAAATCATTCCCACATTGGCTCCGGCAGAAAAATTGGGACCCTCGTTAGCAATGACAAGTCCTTTGTAATTTGCCTCTGCTTTCTCAATGGCAGTTTGAATACCAGCTAGTACTTCACCCCCGATACTTCCCATTTTAGTATTCCATTGAAGTCCCAGGACCTCGTGACCCAGATCAACCAATTTGCAACTGGCATTGCTCCAAACTGTTTTATCGCTCCGATGACTAATCAAAAGAAATTCATCCCCACCGGGTAGCGGTTTGTATTGCTTGGTGAGGGGATCGTAACAAGTGCGCTGTCCGTTCTCAATTTTGTAAAACTGTTTATTGCCTGCTGCCACCATTGTTGATACCCAGGGTGCCACGGGTAGTTGGTGCTTTTCCAATAGGTTGATTATTGTTTCAATGCCTAATAAATCCCATGTTTCAAATGCTCCTATTTCCCAACCAAAGCCCGCCTTCATGGCATCATCTATTCGATACAGCTCATCACTAATTTCAGGAATCCGAAGTGCGATGTAAGAAAATAGGTGTGCATGTAATTGTTGAAAAAAATCACCAGCTTTATCAGTGGCATGATGCAACAGTTTGATACGACTTGGTAAGTCCTCCAGCAGTTTAGCAGCATCCAGTGAAGGAAACTTTGGTTTCTGTCTGGGTTTGTATTCTAGTGTTTCCAAATCCAAGGTCAGAATTTCTTTCTTACCCTCATTGGTTTTTAGTTTCTGAAAAAATCCCTTTCCTGTTTTATCTCCCAACCACTGGTTGGCTACCATTTTTTCAAGCCAGTGAGGAATCTTGAATAAATGCCGAGATTCATCATCAGGACAGTTCAGGGCTACTCCCTGTGCTACTTTAACCAATGTATCAATACCTACTACATCTGCTGTTCTAAAAGTAGCGGACTTGGGTCTTCCAATGATTGGGCCAGTCAGTGCATCAATTTCGTCGATAGTTAACTTCAATTTTTCTTTTATGTGCATGATGGCCATCATACTGAAAACGCCAATACGGTTAGCAATAAATGCAGGCGTGTCTTTACAGAGTACAGTGGTTTTACCCAGTTGCTTGTCTCCGTAGGATAACAGAAAATCAACAATCGCGGGATCAGTGAATGGGGTTGGTATAATTTCTAATAAACGCAAGTAGCGTGGGGGATTAAAAAAATGTGTTCCACAAAAGTGTTTTTTGAAATCCTCGCTACGTCCCTCCAGCATGGAGTGAATTGGAATGCCCGATGTATTTGAACTGATTAGCGTGCCGGGTTTTCGAAACTGCTCAACCTTATCGAATAGTTGTTTTTTTATTTCCAGCTGCTCTACTACTACTTCTATCACCCAGTCAGCCTGTATAATTTGAGCTAAGTCATCCTCAAAATTTCCAGTTTTAATATTTTTTGCAAATTGTTTTTCAAATAGGGGAGAAGGGGAGGATTTTAACGTGGCTTGTAAGGCATCGTTCACAATTTTATTTCTATCGCTTGCAGACGCACCCGCAAGCACATCTTTCGGTACAATGTCCAATAACAACACTTCATGGCCTGTGCCTGCAAAATGGCAAGCAATACGAGAGCCCATCACCCCACTTCCCAGCACAGCTACTTTTTTGATAAAACGATTTTTCATAGCTAAATAGTTAGTTATGCAACTAATTTACTAGTTCTAAGTTAGCCCATTTAACGAGAGCTTAAAACTTTACGCTTTAACTAATCAGGGAGCCGGGCTCGATGGTATGTTCCGGATGAACAAAATGGAGCTTTCCATCCTTATCCGTGGCCATGAGAATCATACCATTGCTTTCGATGCCTCGCATTTTTCGTGGAGCCAGGTTGCAAACCACGGTTACTTGTTTGTCGATTATATCGGAGGGTGTATAGTGTTCTGCAATTCCGCTGACAATTGTTCTAATCTCTCCCTTTAATTCAACCTCAAGTCGGAGCAGTTTATCTGCTTTCTCCACCTTTTCTGCTTTACGAATAATACCAGAACGTAATTCAAGTTTTGCAAAATCCTCATATTGAATAACCGGTTTATTGGGGGCGTCTGTATTTTTTTCTGGCAATGTTGGAGTAGCTGGGGTGGAGGTGGAGTTTGTCATTCCTTTTTGAAGTTTTTCAATTTGCAGGGTCACTTCCGTGTCTTCGATTTTTCTAAATAGTAGTTGAGGGGCACGTAGCGGATATCCTGCATTTAATAATTTAAGACTACCCGCATTCTCCCAATCCAACATCCGGTCCACTACCTTCATCATGTGCAAAAGCGTGCGAGCAGTGTTGGGTAAAAAAGGATTGATAAGAATCGTCAAATTAGCAGTTAGTTGTAAACACAGGTGTAAGCAATTGTCAATTTGTTTTTGCGCTTCCGGATCTGTATCTATTTTTTTTGCAAGTGTCCAGGGTTCCCTTTTCTGCATGTACTGATTCCCCTTTCTCGCAAGGTCCATTACTTCAAATAAGGCATCCCTGAATTTATATTGTTCAATTAAGTGACTGATCCTTTCGGGTGCTTCCTGGATATCTTTAATAAGCGCATTTTCAGTTTCTCCCAAAAGTGTCATATGTAAATGCGGCACTTTTCCATTACATAATTTGTGCATCAACACCCAGGTGCGATTTACAAAATTTCCAAAGATGGCAACCAATTCACTATTTACAGCGTCCTGATAACCTTTCCAAGTGAACTCACTGTCTTTTGTTTCAGGAGCAATTTGAGTCAGGTAATACCGAAGCATATCTACGCATTGACCTCCTCCATTTTCTGCCTTTACAAAATCATTAATATAGTCACGCATATCGAGCTTCCAGTTACGACTGGTGCTCATTTTATCGCCTTCGAGATTTAAAAATTCATTAGCAGGTACTTGATCTGGCAAGATGTACCCATGCAATTTTAGCATTACTGGAAAAATGATACAGTGGAATACAATATTATCTTTTCCAATAAAATGAACCAGTTTAGTTTCTTTATCCTGCCAATAGGGTTTCCAGTCTTTACCATGATCCAGTGCCCATTGTTTAGTTGCGCTGATATATCCAACGGGTGCGTCAAACCACACATATAGAACTTTACCTGCACCGCCCTGGATAGAGGCCGGAAGTTTTACGCCCCAATCCAAATCCCTGGTTACAGCACGTGGTTGCAAGCCCCCTTCAATCCAGCTTTTACATTGTCCTACAACAGTGGGACGCCAATCTTTTCCATGTTCGCCTAAAATCCATTCTCTCAAAAATGATTCGTGTTGATTCAGCGGCAGATACCAATGTGTTGTTTTTTTCTTTTTTGGAGTTTCTCCGCTAATTGTACTGATCGGATTGATCAATTCATCAGGGCTCAGCGTCCGCCCGCAGGTTTCACATTGATCACCATACGCTCGATCACTTTTGCAATGAGGGCAAGTGCCTTTTATGTATCGATCTGCTAAGAAAGTTTTTGAGGCTTCATCATAATATTGCTCTGTTTCCTGAGTTTGTAGTGCCCCTTTATTGTGCAAGTGCGAAAAAAATTCTGCTGCGGTTTCGTGATGTAAGGGCTCGCTGGTTCGATGATAAATATCAAAGCTTACTGATAAGGCTTCAAAATCTTCTTTTAGCGCCTGATGATATTTGTCAATAATTTCTTGTGGAGTTGCGCCTTCTTTTTTTGCTTGTATGGGGATGGCCGTTCCATGTTCGTCACTACCGCAAACAAATACCACCTCTCTTTTTTGTGCGCGTAAATAACGTACATAAATATCCGCGGGGATATAAGCACCGGCTAGGTGACCTATATGCTTCAAACCGTTCGCATACGGTAAGGCAGAGGTGACCAGATATCGTTTGGGAATAGACATGCGGTGCAAAAATACCGGAAACCGAGGCTTGCCCAAAATACAATGCAGGTGTTACCTTTATGGTATACTTCGCATGATTACACCTCCGTATTTAAAACCTGGCGATACCATTGGATTAGTTTGTCCGGCTGGTTATCTGCCTGCTTCATCCGTTCAAACCTGTGTGGCTGTATTAGCACAATGGGGATTTCGTGTTATCCAGGGGTCTACAATAGGAGGCAGTTCTTCTACCTATTTTTCCGGAACTGATCAGGAGCGATTAGTGGACTTGCAGCGAATGCTTGATGATCCTTCTGTTCGTGCAATTCTGTGTGGTCGCGGGGGCTATGGTACAGGACGAATTATTGAGCAGATTGATTTCACAAAATTTCTTCAATATCCCAAGTGGATCATTGGGTATAGTGATATTACCGTGCTACACGCACATATCCACCGCCATCATCAAATTGTAACACTTCATGCACCCATGGCCACTGCTTTTAATGGGGAGGGTTGGAAAAACGAATATATCCAATCCTTACACGAAGCGTTAGAAGGAATTAGCTCGGCTTGTTCTGGCCCGGACCATGCGTTTAATCGGTCGGGCGCGGCTACGGCACCCCTCGTAGGGGGTAATTTAGCTTTATTAGCACATTTGGTAGGGACGTCTTCCGATTTGGATACAGCGGGTAAAATATTGTTTATCGAAGATGTGGGAGAGCAATTGTACAATATTGACCGCATGCTTTATCAATACAAACGAAGCGGAAAGCTGCAAGCCCTTGCTGGATTGATAGTGGGAGGATTTACTGAATGCAAGGATACCGATCGACCATTTGGAAAATCCGCTTATGAAATTATTCAGGAAGCCGTTGCTGAATATACTTATCCGGTTTGCTATGATTTTCCAGTGAGTCATACAGAAAAAAATGTAGCCTTGAAGGTTGGGGCTACCTATAGTTTGCGGGTTGATGCTACGGGCTCTTTACTTGCAGAGTAGTATTACGCTAACCATTTTTTTAACGCAGCTCTCGCCTCCTTGTAATCAAATAAATTATTGTGCGATCCGCCCTTGATAATCACTAATTGTATCGCTTTTTTCTTTTTTGTCAAATTGATGGAGTGCTGGTGCGCAATTACAAAATCACTTGTACCATGTAAGATTCGAATGGGGGCATTTACTTGTTCAATATATTGTTCAGTTGGAAATTGGTAGTGAAGTAGATTTTTAAATGGGTAGATTGGTAAATAATGTGAGAATACAGCCGGAAAATTAGTGTAGGGTGTTTCTAAGATTAATTGACTGCAGTCTTTTTTTGAAGCCAGTTGCGCTGCTACTCCAGTTCCCAGACTTTTGCCATATAAAATAATTTGTTGCGGTACATATTTTTTTCTCGCTAGCTGGTAAACCCAATTGGCCCATTGATAAATTTTTTGCTCTGATCTTTCTCCTCTGCTTTTTCCATAACCGGGGTAATCCATCATCATTACTTCGTATCCCTCATTTGTAAATAAGGCTGCTTGCGGGGCATACCACTCTACATTTTCCCGATTACCATGAAAATATAGTACTACTCCTCGGGTTGAGCGCTGTGTTGGCTGAAAACGGATCAGGTGTAATGTATCAGTTTGATCAATAGGTATGGTAATCTCCTCATGGAGAGAACTAATATGTAAAGGTTGATCAGTTTCGATCAGACGGGCCCGAAAAATAAAACGCTCCTGGTTGGCATAAAAAATCCATCCTAGTAAAAGATAGAGAAGCAACAGCCAGCCTATTGGTTTTCTCCATGCATGAATCTTATGAAAAAAGTTGTTGTTGAGCATTAGTATTTTAAGATGTCACGGATAAAATTATGATACTCGTCAAAGGAGGGTAAATTATTATGGCCGCCGCCCTCAATTCTTATCAGCGTGGTTTTACGGGGATGTTGTGCCTGTAACGCAATACTATGTCGGATAGGAATAAGTTTATCTTTAGTCCCATGTATGATATAGGTGTGGCACTTTACTAACGGAAGCCATTTATCGGATCGAAGTTGGTAGCGTAAAACTAACCGCACCGGCAGGAAAGGTAAAAACCGTTCAATTACTTTTTTAAAATTGAAGTAAGGGGCATCTAAAATCAGGTAACGAGGATTATTGTCTGAGGCAACTTTTGTTGCAAAGCCACTGCCCAAACTTCTGCCATATACTATCAAATGGTCTTCCGGATATTTTTTACATAGTTGATCATATACGTATTGCATATCCTTAAGCATCTCTTTTTCATTGCGTTTTCCCGTGCTTTTTCCAAAGCCCCGGTAATCCACTAACACCACATCGTAGTCAAACCGATAAAAATCTTTTGCATAACGTGCCCATCCTTTTATGCTGCGTGTATTGCCGTGGAAATAAAGTATCAGTCCTTTGGGGTTCTCCCGGTAAAAGTGAAGCGCATTGATTCGGACACCGGGCGCGCTGTCAAAAAAGTATTCCCGAAATGGAATTTGGTATTTAAAAGTAAAGTCTGCTTTTAATATTTCAGGACGAAAAATAAACTTTTCCTGCAGTAGATAAGCCAGCACGGAAAGGAAGAGGATACCTCCCAGGATATACCACAGCACTGTGGGAATCATAAATTACTTTTCTACGCGTTTGAGACGAAGATTGGTAACAGGAGCTACAATCAATGGAAACTTTTCAACGGTAACATTGGCTTGGTCAAGACCAAATCCTTTTTCCTCTGATAAGCTGTGGTCCTTGAGCCAGAAGTAAAATTTCATGATCACTCGCTCAATAAAAGGAAGTTCATTATCCTGACTCAGGTATTTTTCCATTACCATAAACTGAAAGTCACCTACCACTTTACTTTGGGACAAGCTCTCGTAGCGACTAGTGATGGTCACTTCCTGATTAGCTACTAATTCTTCCACTACTTTTCTAAACATCAGATTTACCCGGGGTTCCATCCTAAATCCAAGTCTGAAATCTACTCTGATAATATCGTCAGGAATAATATGAGTTACTTTATACTCACAGGCATAGGGATCATCCACCGTATCTATATGTACAAACCAATAAATATCGGCACGTTTGGGTTTGCGATTCAGGATCGAGTAGATAATCTTATGTTCAATCTCTTTTGGATTATTGGCACTGGTCATATATACCAGGTGCGTGGCATATTTAGGTACGGATGGATCACGGCTTAACTCTTGAATTTTATTGATGTAGTGATCAAGCCTTACAAATTCTATATATCGGTTTTTGATCTTTCGGGCTCTGTACCATACATACATGATCGCAAAGATGATCACACCAATGAGCAAGGTGATATAGCCTCCATGCATGAACTTTACAAGTAGAGCAATGAGATAAGATACCTCTACTATTAAATAGCCAGCCAGGAATAAATAAATCCAAGAGGATTTGATTCGGTGTAATACCAGGTAATTGGCAAAAAGAATGGTAGTGCTGAGCATGGTTACGATGATGGCTAATCCGTAAGCGGCCTCCATATTAGAGGACTTGCGGAAGTATAATACTACGCCGATACAACCCAGAAACATTAATAAGTTAATGGTGGGAATAAAGAGTTGACCTTTTTCCTCGGAAGGATATCGAATCTTTAATTTGGGCCATAAGTTTAATCGCATGGATTCGCTGATCAAAGTGAAAGCACCGGATACCATGGCCTGGCTGGCGATGATCGCAGCAGAGGTAGCCACAATTACGCCAGGAATAATAAACCATTGTGGCATTAGATCGTAAAACGCATTGATACGAAGCTGTGTTTTGATGGCTCCTGTTATAGGAGCATTCAAATCGACAAGATTAATGAGTTTGCCATTCCAATTGTATTGCTGTGCCAATAAGGAAGCACCTTGCCCAAAGTAATTTATCAGCAAACAGATCTTTACATAGATCCAGGATATCCGAATATTATTTCGTCCACAATGACCTAAATCACTGTACAAAGCTTCTGCTCCGGTTGTACATAGAAATACGGCACCCAAAAGCCAGAACCCATTCGGGTAGGTTCGTAAAAACTCTACTGCATAGTGGGGGCTGATTGCTCTGAAGATAGAAAGATCATCAAAAACATGGGTTACGCCTAAAACCAGTAACATCGTAAACCAAACAAACATAACTGGTCCAAAGAACTGCCCAATTGAGGCGGTACCAAATTGTTGAAGGAAAAAGAACAGGGCCAGGATAGAGATTACAATGATAACAACGGTGTTACTTCCCTCCCGAATACCCAGGGCTGGGAGTTCTTTTAATCCCTCAATGGCAGACGTGATAGAAATCGGAGGCGTAATGATTCCATCCGCTAACAAAGAGGCTCCACCCACCATCGCTGGAAAAACTAACCACTTTCTTCTTCTTCTAACCAATGCGTAAAGGGCAAAAGTTCCGCCCTCACCCCGATTATCGGCCCGCAAGACCATCAAAACGTACTTGAAAGTAGTCTGCAATGTTAATGTCCAGATAATACAGGAGAGTGTTCCTAAAATAAGTTCTTCCGTTATAATACGGTTGTCAATAATTGCGTTAAAAACGTAAAGCGGGGAGGTGCCGATGTCTCCAAAGATGATACCCAGTGCTACAAGCAGGCCAGCGCCCGTTACCTTGTTGGTCGAAACTTTCACACAACAAAGGTATAGGCAAAAATGTTAATCAATTCGAGGTAACTTTATGGTGCTATGCAAAAACTAGCAAAACTATTTGCCCTGGCTGCAGTATTAGCCTTAAGTCTATTACACGAACACTCGTTCGGACAGCGCATTATTTATTCCGATCCTGAAAAAGACGACAACAGGCGTCTCAATTTTGAGATTATCGGTCGGGTGGGGGGTAACTTTTTAGTATTTAAAAATAATCGTGCCCGCAGTTGGATCTCTGTAATGGACGAGGAGATGCAGGTCACGAACAAAGAGGAACTGGGCTACCTGCCTAATCCAGATAAAACAATCAATGTTGATTTTTTTGCCTACCCTGAACATAGCTGGATGATTTTTCAGTACGAACGAAAAAATGTGGTGTACTGTGTGGCGGCAAAATTGGATAAGCTGGGAAAACGGATGGGCGAACTCATAGAGCTCGATACTACGCACATTGGGTTTACTTCTGACAATCGTTTATATGCAGTTGCAGGGAGCGAAGACAAGCGCAAGATTGCCTTGGTGAAAATTAATACACGGGACCGGGGGCTTTATCGAATGTCTACGCTGCTTTTTAATGAGCAAATGGATTTGATAAAAAAGTATGAGCACTTTATTCCCATGGAGGATCGAAACGTGCAGCTGGGCGATATTGAGCTGGATAACGAGGGATCCCTGGTAATGACACGTTTCCAGCGAACTTTTAATGATAACATCTCAAATGCCGCCCTGCTCTATTTGAAACCGGGTGTTGATACACTGGTTTCGTATCCGCTGTCTATCGATGGCAACTGGCTAGATAATCTGCGACTCAAGATTGATAATTATAACAAGCGCTATATCCTTACTTCACTTTTTAGTCGGGAACGAAGAGCAGGTATTGATGGATGTTATTTTTTGATTTATCATAAGCCAACTGCTTCTCCGCAAGTGGAGCAGTTATATACTTTTTCAGACCAACTGCGGCAAGAGGCTAAAGGTAATGCCACCACAAAAACGGCCTTTAATGACTACTTTATACGTCATCTTATTTCAAGACGTGATGGGGGGTTGTTGATTGGCAGCGAATCTTATTATACTACTTCAAGGGCTAATACCTGGAATCGGTGGGATTATTTATATGGCTCGCCATTTTGGGGAATGAATAATTTTTATGTGTCTCCTTACTCCAATCGGATGTGGTGGGGAAGTGTTCCCCGCAATCAGCAAGCCGTACGCTTTCATGCTGATAATGTTTTACTCCAATCTTTCAGCCCTACAGGTCAATTGGAGTGGAGTCAGGTAATTAGTAAGTCCCAATTTGATGACGAAACGGACGATTTGTTATCCTTTCAACTCATGAATACGGGAGGTGAGTTACATGTGTTATATAATCAGCAAGAGCGAAGGGATAAACTTTTAAGTGATATTGTAATTCGCGCAGATGGGCAGGCAGCCAGAAATCCCGCATTGAAAAATTTAGATAACGGACATCAATTTATGCCTGCGCGAGGAAAACAGGTTAGTTCCCGAATTATGATTATCCCAACAGTATACCGGGGGTATATTTGTTTTGCAAAAGTTGAGTACAATTAAACCCTGCATTCTTGATTGCTTTATTTTATAAGAAGAGTCCTTACACCCCTGTTCTTTTACTGATTTTTGCAGTGGTTGTAAAGCTTCCGCTTTTCCTGGCTCCTACGCTCCCGGTAGTTGATAAAAATGAAGGTATCTTGTTTGGGAAAATTACGCAGTGGATAATAGCACAAACTTCACTTGCACCACTTCTTTTTTCTTTGCTGACATTTTTAATTTTATTTGCCCAGGCCATTTATCTCAATTATTTTTTTAATCGGCATCGTATGACAAGCCGTCCCACAGATTTACCGGGGATGGCTTATATATTAGGAACCTCATTATTGCCCACCTGGTCCATTTGGAGTGCCCCTTTACTAATCAACCTTTTGATTTTATTTCTTTTGGCCCATCTTTTTGAAAGTTATTCTCTGGCTGATATTCGCAAGCCACTTTTCAACCGCGGGTTAGCCATTGGCCTGGGTGTTTTTATTTATCCGCCTACCATTTGGCTTGCTGCTTGGTTTATTTTTTCTCTTCTTATCATCCGTCCGGTAAAAATTCAGGAAGTTCTTATTTCATTCCTGGGTTTGCTAACGCCTATTTATTTTTTACTAATTGGGCTATTTTGGACCGATCAACTAGCGCAATTTTCTAACTATTTTATCATTCCGTTCTCATTGCCCACTACTGTACCACCCGTGTGGTTTGGAGGCTTGTTATTTATTTTGCTGCTGCCATTTTTGATTGGGTTCTACCAAATACAGGATCAGGTAAGAAAAATGCTAATTCAGGTTCGTCGCGGGTGGACTGTTTTTTTTATGCTTTTGCTGTTTGGGTTTTTTATGCCCTTGTTTTCAACCGCCCCTTATACGGGTTGGATGATCCTGCTGATACCCTTGTCCGCATACCATGCATCCTTTTATTATTATACCTCCTTTCGGATATTCCCGCTGCTCTTTTTCTGGATTAGTTTTTTATTTGTACTCCTAAATCAGTACACTGGCTCAGGTGGAAAGGTTATCTTTGGACCCTAATTATTATCAGTATGAAGTTTGGCGTGGTTGTGTTTCCTGGTTCTAATTGTGACGCGGATATGCGTGATGCCTTACAAGACGATTTAGGACAAGAGGTAATCATGTTATGGCATAAAGACCGGGATCTCTCTGCATTTACTACAGACGATTGTATTGTCCTGCCAGGAGGTTTTTCCTATGGCGACTACCTTCGTTGTGGGGCCATTGCTCGCTTTAGCCCCATGATGCAATCGGTGATAGCCTTTGCGCAAAAAGGAGGAAAAGTATTTGGAGTTTGTAACGGATTTCAAATTTTGTGCGAATCGCATTTGCTACCGGGTGCTCTGCTTCGAAATGCCAATCAACAGTTTGTTTGTCAAAATACATTCATTAAAGATCCAGCCGGTCAGGTATATAAAATTCCGATTGCACACGGCGAAGGAAGGTATCACGGGTCTCCTGAATTATTACAACAACTACAAAAAAATAATCAAATTATATTCACTTATTGTACCGAAAACGGAGTTGTTACAGATACCGCTAATCCTAACGGATCTACATTGAATATTGCAGGTATTTGTAATGAAACCCGAACTATTTTTGGAATGATGCCGCATCCTGAACGAGCTTGTTCAGCTGCATTGGGTAATACCGATGGGAGAGCTATTTTTCAAGAATTATTGATGGCGGGGGAACTAGTTAAATAAAAAGTTACGAACATGAAATTATTGATCTCAGTAATTGCACTCTTTTTTCAGTATCAAGTAATGGCACAACCTAATCCAGTGAGTTGGACATTTACTGCCAAGAAATCAGGTGATAAAACTTTTGAAGTGGAAATGAAAGCAACCATCATCCAGGGTTGGCATCTCTACTCTCAACAACAACCTGCAGACGCCATTGCAATTCCTACTGAGTTTGTTTGGAATCAAAATCCCCTTGTGCAATTAAAGGGTAAAATTCGTGAAGTGGGTAAAATGGAGCGTTATAAGGATGCTACACTGGGTGTAACTGCACACCAGTATTCTGGACAGGTCACTTTTGTTCAAACGGTAGAATTAAAGGCAAAGGTTAAAACTGCTTTATCAGGTACCGTAGAATACCAGACCTGTGATGACGAAAAATGTCTTCCTCCTAAAAAGGTACCTTTTACTATCTCTTTAAAGTAACAGATGCTACTTCGCCAAATCCTGCTTTGTTCGTTACTACTAAATTTCCTTTCTCCATTTGCATTTGGGCAAACGGAAATTGATGGAAACCCAGTTTGGAAATCACGTACAGAAAAAGTGGGTTCACAACAGTATCGATTAGTTTTCACGACTACGCTAAACAAGGGTTGGTCACTTTATACACCTCAACAATTATTATTTGATCAACCTGCTGCACAAATTCAGTTTGGCGACTCAGCCATACAACTTGTGGAACCGTTGAAACAGGAGGGGAAATCTCAACGGGTTAACAGTGAATTATTGTCGCAGGAGGTAGAGTGGCAGGAGGGATCCATTACTTGGAGCACAGTAATAGAAATCAGAGGAGTAGTACCTGCTTCGATCCAGGGCACTTTGCTATATACATACGGCCGTGATCAGGAAATTTATCCTGCTACCCCATCTGTTTTTGTAGTGTCTCTAGAGGGTGGACAAGCCCAGGAGAATATCCGACGCTCTAGCATTCAATTGGCTTCGCCAATTGCTCCATGTGGTGATCAGGGTACTACTCAAAAAAGTTTATGGAGTATTTTTTTACTCGGTGTATTGGGGGGACTGATTGCATTACTCACGCCCTGTGTTTTTCCTATGGTGCCTGTTACTGTAACATTTTTTACAAAAAAATCGAATGACCGCAAACAAGGTATTATTAATGCAATTCTCTATGGCGCTTTCATAGTATTGATCTACGTACTATTGACCGTTCCATTTCATGTGGCAGGAAAGGCTATCAGTCCAGAGATATTCAATAATATCTCAACCAATGTTTGGCTGAATCTTTTATTTTTTGCTGTCTTTGTTGTATTTGCTCTTTCCTTTTTTGGTTTGTTTGAAATTGGGCTTCCCGCAGGACTTGCTAACCGCATGGACGCAAAGGCCGGGTTAGGAAATATAGGGGGCATCTTTTTTATGGCTTCAACTTTAGCAATTGTTTCCTTTTCATGTACTGGCCCCATTTTGGGAACCTTGCTAGTGGGTGTTGCTGAGCAAGGAGCCTGGCCACTGACAGCAGGAGCTGCCGGATTTGGGTTAGCATTAGGATTGCCATTTGGACTTTTTGCATTATTTCCAAACTGGTTGCAGTCGCTCCCTCGTTCTGGCGGATGGATGACCGATGTAAAGATTGTGTTGGGATTTGTAGAACTAGGTCTGGCCGTAAAGTTTTTATCCAATGCTGATCTGGTAGAACAATGGGGTTTTCTCAAACGCGAGATCTTTATTGGAAGCTGGGTAGTCATAGGCTTGTTTATCACTTTATATTTAGCAGGCTTGTTACGTATAGGTCAGCAACGGGTGGGTGGTGCACGAAGTGTTATTCGTTATTTCTTTTTACTGGTATTTGCATCTTTCACCTTGTATTTGATTCCAGGTGTTACTAAAACAAAATATGCGGAGCTGGAGTTGATAAGCGGATTTCCTCCACCCATGACTTACTCATTATATAAAAGCCAGGATAAGTCCCATTCTGTTTTCAAGCCTTTACATAATGAGTATCAAAAGGCCTTGGAGTTGGCTGCTGCTGCAGATAAACCGGTATTAATTGATTTTACTGGTTGGGCTTGTGTGAACTGTCGTAGAATGGAAGAGAAAGTGTGGACGGATCCTCGTGTTGATAGTCTTTTGCGAAATGCTTTTGTAGTTGTTTCACTCTATGTGGATGAGCGGGTTAAACTTCCCTTAGCAGAGCAACAAATTATCACAATGCCCGATGGCTCTACGAAACAAATTGAAACAGTAGGAGATAAATGGGCCAGCTTCCAGATTCAAAATTTTGGAGCTACTTCACAACCACAATATGCCATGCTTACTCCAGATGAACGATTGTTGAGTCTTCCAAAGTTTTATACTCCTGCGCCAACTGCATTTCTGGAATGGTTACAATGCGGGCTTACGGCGTACGAAACACAAAAAAGAAAGTAGTACTACAGGGAAATTTGACGCTGTGTCATCATTTTGCGAAGGTTGATCAATCCATAACGCATTCTTCCCAAAGCGGTGTTGATACTACAATTGGTTATTGCAGCAATTTCCTTAAAGCTCATATCCGCGTAGTGCCGTAAAATGATTACTTCACGCTGATCCTCGGGTAATTGTTGTAAAAGTGTCTGGATGCGATCCTGTGTTTGCCGACGCATGATGCGAGTCTCGGCATTTTCCACTGTAAAACTCAAGGTTTCAAACACATCTTGATTCTCAGCGGTACGAATAACAGGACTTCTTTTTACGCGACGAAAATGGTCCACGCAACAATTGTGGGCAATGCGCATTGCCCAAGGAAGAAATTTTCCTTCCTCGGTATAGCGTCCGGCACGTACGGTATCAATTATTTTGATAAAGACGTCCTGAAAAATATCCTCTGCCAGGTATTTGTCCTTGACCAGAAAATATATAGAAGTGTAGAGCTTGTCTTTATGACGGAGTACCAACGACTCCATAGCTTGTTGGTTGCCAGCACAGAAAAGCTGGATCAATTCAAGATCAGTCAATTTGGAGAGTACTTGCATAACTTTTACGCATTGTGCTGTTAGGAAACAGCTGGTTCTCAATAAAGGGCCGCTTAGCGACCGGTTTTGCGTAGAAGTGTAGCGATAGGCGTCTGTTTGGTTTGTCCGCAAATGCGGAGGATAAATATACTTACTTTTTCGAAACTAATGGATCTGGGCAGGAATTGCCTGCTTGCCCTCGCCAAAAAAATGTTAATTGCCAGTACCTTTGCCCTCATTTCCCCGTATGGACCTTTCTCCCATTTTGATCAAGGGTGCACGTATGCACAACTTAAAAAATGTGACCGTTGAAATACCGCGTCGCAAATTAGTAGTGATCACGGGTGTGTCCGGTTCAGGCAAATCTTCGTTAGCAATTGACACCTTGTATGCAGAGGGGCAACGCCGATATGCAGAAAGTTTAAATTCTTACGCGCGGCAATTTTTAAACCGAATGGACAAGCCCGATGTAGATACCATTAAAGGGTTGAGCCCTGCTATTGCAATTGAACAAAAAGTAATTACTCGAACGCCTCGCAGTACGGTGGGCAGTCTTACCGAAATCTATGATTACCTCCGCTTGCTATTTGCAAGGGTAGGGCATACGATATCGCCGATCTCAGGACAAGAAGTTCGGAAAGATGATATTGAAGATGTACTGACCACCATAAAAAAATGTAAACAGGGAGACCGGCTTTATATTGTTTCTCCGCTTCATTTTAAATCAAAGCGTTCTTTGCGGGAGGAATTAAGTGT
>CAIRNW010000350.1 GCA_903879995.1 uncultured Bacteroidota bacterium | reverse complement strand
GGGGTGATAATTTCTGTACCTGGAATCAGGATTTGAAAAATCATATCAAAACGAACTTGATCATTTCCTGCACCGGTACTTCCATGTGCCACGGCTTCCGCTCCTACTTTTTTTACATGTTCGGCAATATGTAATGCCTGGCTAAGTCGTTCAGCCGATACGGATAGCGGGTAGGTATTGTTTTTCAATACGTTTCCGTAAATCAAGTAGCGGATAATCCGGTTATAGTAGTCCGTAGTGGCATCAACAGTAGTATGTGAGTGAACGCCTAGTTTTTTTGCATGCGCTTCTATTCTTGCTAACTCCTTTTCATCAAATCCTCCTGTATTAACCAGGATGCTGTGGACCTCATATCCTTTCTCGGCTGCGAGATACTTGACACAATAGGTGGTGTCCAGCCCTCCGCTAAAACCTAAAACAATTTTTTTGGACATTGCTTTTTTGATTTATCGAGTAAAAAAATGATTAAGAAATCCTACACTTTTACTGCCATTACTCTTCTTTAGAAATGGGCGGAGTAGTTTCCACTCTTTAAAACGTAAGAGGCGTTCAAAACCCGTTTTGTTCTCCTCGAAATATTTTTTTGTTTCCTCTGGTTCATAATGATCTGCCGGATCGTACAACATAGCGGTACACATACAATTTTTACGATCCTTACTCACCAGGATGTCGTAGTTGACACAACTTTTACATCCTGCCCAGAATGCTTCATCTTGTGTAAGCTCCGAATAAGTGACGGGTTCGTACCCTAATTCACTATTTATTTTCATCACAGCCAGCCCGGTGGTTAATCCAAAAATTTTAGCTTTTGGATATTTTTCGCGGGAAAGTTCAAATACTCTCTTTTTGATAGCCCGGGCTACACCACTTTTACGAAATGCTTGTGCTACAATAAGCCCGCTATTTGCTACATATTCACCATGACTCCAAGTTTCTATGTAACAAAAACCTACCCATTGATGATCGGGTGTAAGTGCAATAACAGCCTTGCCTTCTTCCATTTTTTTGGCAACATATTCAGGGCTGCGTTTTGCAATGCCTGTACCTCGGGCGGCGGCAGAGACTGCCATTTCCTCAGTAATGATAGTGGCGTAGACCGAGTCGGCCAACGTGGCCACTCGGATTAAGAATGGTACACTCAATGTAAATCTGTGGTAAAGGTTGGATCACCAGTCCAGATAGGGTTGTCGGGAGTCATTCACTGACAGGGACCGGGGTGAGAGGTTCGTCCTGTCAGCAAATACGGAGCAACCTGGATAAAAGAAAGAAATTGATTCTTTTCATTTTTGATCCTTTTGTTTGTAAGGGATGCAAATCTAAATTAATAATTTAAATATGAACTCCTTTTTTTAGCCGGCCTTGAAAGCAAATATGACCAGCCGTCGGTGCAGATCAGGAGGATCTTTTTTCCAGCCAACAACTGTTCGTGTGGAAATCCACTCTGTTGGACTTGTCAAATCAGCTGCAATACAAAGCTGTGTGTTTGGAGATAGGCATTTCAGTAAGGCTTTGAGCAGAGGATTATTGCGATAGGGTGTTTCTATGAACAACTGAGTGCATTCTTCTTTGCGAGACTGCTGTTCAAGCTCCTGAATGGTTTTCTCGCGCTGTTTATCTTCTATGGGTAAATAGCCATTGAATTTAAATTGCTGACCATTGAGTCCACTGGCCATTAAGGCTAATAGGATGGAATTGGGTCCCACCAGAGGGCGAACAGGATAGCCCGCTTCATGTGCAAGTGCTACAATGGTTTGTCCGGGATCTGCAACGCCGGGGCAGCCTGCTTCACTTACTAAACCAATTTTTTTCCCCTCCTTGAATAATTGTTTACAACGAGTTTTTGTATCGGGGTCCTCGACATTGATCCATTCGTAATTATCAATGACAATGTCTTTGGAGAGCGATTTGAAATATCGACGTGTAGTACGTTGGTTCTCTACCACAAAAACTTGGCAGGATAGGATAGCCTCCCACACATAAGCAGGTAAGGCTTGTAGTCCTTCCTCATGCAAGGGTGCGGGTATAAGTATTAACTGACTCATACCTTTTTCACTTGTCTGACACTGAATGTAGCAGCAATGATTGCATACGCAGGGGCTAACAAAACAAACAAGTGCATAGCAAAAAATAATAACCCATTTCCGATGGCCAATCCTTTATGATGGCTACAGAAAACAGCACTTTGCGCGGGCGTCAATTGGTTGCGTGCAAAGGAATAATCCAGCATAGAGAAGCCAAAGTAGTAACCTTGCATAAATAACCCTATCAAAGGAGTGATCCAGCCCACTACAGGTATCAACGCAAGTAATATTAACCCACTAAAATAAAAGGCTTCCAATCCTGTATTTCGAAGGGCTAAGCGAATACCTCGTTGTGCATCTTTCCACACTGTATCCCATTGAAAGCTATGTTCTTTGTTTTCCAATAATGCCTCGGTTTTTTCGCTCAGGTAGGCAAACCCTGGAGCACCTACCACCAAGATTAAGTTTTTGAATAACGCAAAATAAAATAGGAGTAACACCAACCGCAACATCATGCCATTCATCACAAATAAAAAACTTAGCCACTCACTTCTTTCTTTTTGTAACCATTGTTCGATGCCAATGGTTTCGCTCATCCAGCTTACAACATCATTGGAGGAGATCACAAAAAGAATTAAACCCAGTACGGATATCAGCGTGTATAAGATTCCTGGCCATAGAATTTTCCGCAGCAGGTTTTGCTGCTGAATAAAATGGCGTGCTTCCTGCCAGGAGCGAAATGCGATTACAATTTCTTTCAAAACTGTATTTTAAAATTCAACCTTAGAACTTAGGACAGTTGAGACGTTTGAGACTAGGATCAGATGGCTTCTTGATATAAATAAGAGAGATTTCTAAGCCACCTCTGGAATTGGAAGCGGGTTTAAGAATTGAGGTGTTGGCATCGTAACTCGCGCCTAATCTGAATCCACTAAATTCAAGACCGATGTAAGGTATTACTGCATCATTCAATCGGTACCAGCTACCTAAATAAACATTTACCGGATTGTCCTCATTTCTGTTTACGCTATATGAAAAAGCAGCACCCACAATGGTGTTTTTTGCTTTTGCCTGCATACTATGGTTGGCAGCCAGATGAATGTAATGATAACCTCCTACAGGGATGCGACCGCCTGCTTGTAGCGTAGTACGGGTATTAAGGATGTACTGACCACCTTGAAAGCTTTCTTTAGGTCTGTTCAGGTGATACATGGATGCACCCAAATAGAAATTATTATAACCATTGGTGGTACCACTGTATAGCAAGCCTGCACTTAAATCAAAATAACCGATACTGAGTTGGCGACTGTCAAAAATTTCATTGGTCACACCAGTAAATCCCAGTGGGGTTAATTGGTCTGCAAAAACCACTTTACTCACATCCAGTCGTTTATTCACAAAAGCTCCTTGAAATCCAACACCAATTTGATGAAAGCCATCTTCGTCCAAGCCTTTATGATAAGAGAAGGAGGTGCCCGCATAGTTAGTAACTAAAATTCCATCACCCGCCACATCCGTCATTCCTAAAATTCCCACTCCCATGTTGTCGGAGCTGATCAGTCTGTTTCTCATTAACCCAAAATCAACAGACACTGTTTTTGTTACAAATGCATTTTCTATGGTGGGCCATTGATTCCGGTAATTGCCGGCAACCCGAACGGAGCCATCAAATTTTCCGGTAAGTGCAGGATTTAAGGTAAGGGGCGAAGCGAAAAATTGTGAAAAATTGGGATCCTGAGCCCTGATTATCAGGACTTGAGCAAAAATGAGGGTCAGACTAAGAATAATTCTTCGCATGGGTCTTTCAAAAACGGTCAAACAGGGCCTTTAATTGTGAAACGGGCAAGTTACGATTTTTGAAGCAAAATCATTGCTGAAGCTTGGTCCCAAAAGCCAGGTCCCCTGCATCCCCTAAACCGGGTACAATATAGCTTTTGGCTGTCAGCTCCTCATCGATATCGCCACACCAGATATGAGCATGCGGGGCAAGGCGTTGTACCAATTCTATCCCAGCGGTACAGGCAATTGCTACTACAAGGTGGACTGCACTGGGTTTTCCTTGTGACTCTAACTCATGAATAGTTTTAACCAGGGAAGCACCAGTAGCCAACATAGGATCTGCAATTATCAGCACCCGGTTATTTAAATCAGGACAGGAAACATATTCCAGGCTAATCTCAAAAGTTCCGTCTTTGTGGTGTTTGCGGTAGGCGCTGATAAACGCATTATCTGCTTGATCAAAATAATTTAGTAGTCCCTGATGCAAGGGTAAGCCAGCTCTTAAGATGGTGGCTAACACGGGCTGTGATTGTAGCACCTGGTGTGTAGCAATTCCCAATGGAGTTTGAACCTCCTTTTTAACAGCAGGCAATAACTTACTAATTTCATAGGCGGCAACTTCACCAATTCGTTCTAAATTTCTTCTAAACCGCATCCGATCTTGCTGAATGGAGATGTCTCTTATTTCGCTGATCCAATTACTGACTAAGGAGTGATCTTTACAAAGATTAACTAGCATGCGATTTGTTTCGGGTGAACACTTACATTTACTCGCCGAATTTAATTTGTTTTTATGGTTTATCATGCATTGGGGATCATGAGTGGGAGTTCACTGGATGGGCTGGACCTGGTTTTTGCTCATTTTCATGAACAGGGTGGAAAATGGTCATTTGAAATTGAGGCCGCAGCTTGCTACCCATACAAGTCCGATTGGGAAAACCGACTTAGATTGGCTTCGCAGGTAGATGCGCGAACCTATTGTCAGCTTCATGTTGATTACGGTCATTACCTGGGAAAAGAGGTTAATCGGTTTATTGAAGAACATCAACTTCATTATAAGGTTGGTTTGATAGGAAGTCATGGACATACTGTTTTCCATTCTCCCGAAACCGGTCTAACTACCCAAATAGGAGAAGGGGCTGCATTGGCTGCAGCAACTGGATTACCGGTAGTAACTGACTTGCGTACAATGGATGTGGCATGGGGCGGACAAGGAGCTCCCTTGGTCCCGATCGGGGAGCAACATTTATTTTCGGGATACTCACTTTTCTTAAATCTGGGCGGTATTGCTAATATCACAAGAGCTACTGATCCAACCATTGCATTTGACTGTTGTCCTGCTAATCGGGTACTCAATTTATTAGCTACACAAGTAGGAAAGCCCTATGATCCGGAGGGAAGCCTTGCTGCCAGCGGAAAAATAAATTCTGCGTTACTGGAAAAACTGAACAGTCATCCTTATTACCAAAAGCCATTTCCAAAATCGTTGGCTAATGAAGTAGGTACGGATCAACATTTTCCACTATTGCTTGAAAGTGGTTCTTCCATTCCAGATTTATTGGCAACCTATACGCAACATATAGTGGATCAAGTCAGCCAATCTGCACAAGCATTAGTTTCCAATGCGATGGGTAATGAAAAAAAATGTTTGGTTACGGGTGGTGGAGCCTTCAATACACACTTGATTAAGTGCTTGGATGCTTCTTTCCGCACGCATGGAATTACACTGGAGGTGCCCGCTGCTGATCTTGTTAATTACAAGGAAGCTTTGATCATGGCTTTTTTGGCCGTACTACGTTGGAGACAAGAGAATACAGTGATTCCTTCGGTGACTGGTGCCCGCCAAGCCAGCATTGGTGGTGCGCTTTGGAATGGTCAAGAGGCCTGAGTGTAGAGGGGTTGCGTTCGAGATTTGAGCAACGCAATAGCTTCTTCTTTACTGTTAAACATATTATCGATATTGACCAGCTTATCGGCCAGTTTATCGTATCGCTTTGTCATCAGCCAAATAAAAATATGCAGGTAGTGGATGCCTTCGAAAGTGAAAATTTTCTTTTCGGCTAGTTTACTTTTTACACGTAAAAATTCACCCGGAAGATCTGTGTAATGCATGGCAGGTCTGTCGTGATGAATTGCGTGGTATCCATCGTTCCAACACACATGATTGTAGGGGGTATTAATACAATTGATTGTATTTTCCTCGGGATTGTCAGGATCTACAAATGCATGCTGCGCCCAGTTCCCCAACATCATGACAATGCGGGCAAAGAAAAATGGAATGATAAATATGAATAGGGCTGCCTTGGCATTAAAAAGATAAAGCAACAGACAAGCAATATAAAATGCAATTTCTCCTGCAGTCAAGCGCATATAGAATCGCTTTCTTTTTCTGGAAAAGAAGTAGAGGAATGTATCCCTAAAGCCAAGGAAAAGAAAGCGGGAAACGTAACGGATAAAATCCCAAATGGAATCGCGTTTGTATCGTAAGGTGCTGCTTGCATCTTCCTCCATGTTATTCTCTACATGGTGCATGCCCATATGATGCGCAAAGTAAGTTTCCGGTGTATGTCCAAAAAAAGGACACACCACCCAAATTACCCAGTGTTGTAAAAACGCTACTTCTTTCTTGAATAATCTACGATGTACAATGCAGTGAAGCATTAGTCCAAAACGACCTTTGAAATAGAGTTGTGAAACATAGAAGTAGGGGATATAAGCCAACCACCAATAAATTCCCTGCAATAATGGGGAGAACAAAAGTATGGCAGCGGGAATCACTAGCACATGAATACCCGTAAGTAAATGGATAAATGGAAGATCTCTTTTATCATTGATGTAAGAGAGCCAGTATCGCTCGTAGGCTGTAAACTGGCCGGGCGATTGATATACTGGATCATTGATGACGGTCAGTGTTCGCATGATAACGGTCACCAAAGTTAGTTGCTTCTGCCTACATCTTCAGCGTGGGCTTATTGGAACGTACACCCGTGGTAGCCCCGCCGTCCAGAGTAAGATTAACTGGTTGATTTTGTTTCCAATTGCCTCTTGTAAAGTCAGGGATATCGATAGTCCGTGATCTTTTTTGGGTTGAGAGAACGCTCAGGGGTACAATACTGCTCCAGGAAGCAGCATCATACACATCCTGATCCAGTGGCAGCCCATTTCTTAGACAGTCAATCATTCTCCAATCCATGATAAAATCCATTCCTCCGTGCCCACCTACTTCTTTAGCAATGGCGCCGATATGTTTTACAATGGGAAGGGTATATTTTTCCTCCAGTGACTTCATGTCCTCGGTCTTCACCCAGCTATGTCCAAAAGCAATTCGAGCGGGGCCAGGCCATTTTTGCGCCATTCCTTTGGTTCCACTAACAATGTGAATACGAGAGTAGGGGCGGGGTGTAGATACATCGTGTTGTATCAAAATTGTTTTTCCTTTCACGGTTCGTATTATCGTGTTGTTCATATTACCACGATAAGTTTTTCCGACATACGATTGAAAAAAAGAATCTTTGGCTGCCATCTCGGCTGCAAGGGGGGCCAGGCTAAAATCGCCAGTACTCATACTAACCAGATGTTCCATCAGATCACCCCGGTTAATATTCATACACTGTGCAACTGGTCCGAGTCCATGAGTGGGATAGAGGCTTCCGTTCTTCCCCATATTTTCCTTGATACGCCACATATCGGCATACGCTTTTTTATTAAAAAGCCAGCCTGTCGATAAATCATGGATATATGCTCCTTCGGCATGCACAATATCTCCAAACAATCCCTGCCGACTCATATTCAAGGTCAGTAATTCAAAAAAATCATAGCAGCAATTTTCCAGCATCATGCAATGCCGCTTTGTTTTTTCAGAAGTATCCACTAGTTCCCAGCACTGTTCCAATGTCAATGCGGCAGGTACTTCTGTGGCCGCGTGTTTCCCATTTTTCATTGCATAGACCGCAATGGGGGTATGCAAGGACCAGGGGGTGGTGATATATACTAAATCAATCTCGTTGGATTCGCAAAGTGCTTTCCAGCCTTCTTCTCCACTATACTCTTTTGCTTTAGGACGATTAACGGCTGCCAAGGATTTTTGTGCACCCGCCAGTCTCTCTGGATATTTATCGCAAACGGCAACGATTTCAACACCATCGATGTAGGATAATCGTCCCACCGCATCTGATCCTCGCATTCCAATACCTACGATTCCAATCCGTACTATATCCAATTTAGGTGCTGCATAACCACACATATTAAAACTGGGTGCTTGTTTGAGCATTGCTGCAGAGTGGGCCAAGGCTTCTTCATTGGGTGCAGCAGCAAAAACGGGCAGGCCTGTTGCTAATGCAGAGCCTCCAAGGGTCATCGTGCGAATAAAATCTCTTCTGGGTGTGGACATAGGGTTGTTTTAATCGTTCAATAAATCAGGTCTTCTTTCTTTTGTTCTGCGTAATGCTTCCTCATACCGCCATTCTTCAATGTTTTTGTGATTACCGCTCATTAAAATTTCAGGCACCTTCCAGCCTCTGAACTCCTCAGGTCGGGTATATACAGGAGGTGACAATAAATTATCCTGGAATGAATCTGTTAGCGCTGATGTCTCGTCATTTAATACACCAGGAATGAGTCTTCCAATTGCATCTACTAAAATAGCAGCGGGTAATTCACCTCCGCTTAGCACATAATCTCCAATAGAAATTTCTCGGGTCACATACTGTGTTCTGATCCGTTCGTCAATTCCTTTATAATGTCCGCAGATCAATAAAAGATTTTCTTGTAATGAAAGTTGGTTGACACGGGATTGAGTCAATCGTTCACCATCGGGTGTTAAGTAAATGATTTCGTCATATTTTCTTTTGGCTGCCAATGTATCAATGGCGTTGGCCAGCGGTTCGCACATCATCACCATACCTGCACCTCCACCATATTGGTAATCGTCCACCTGGCCATATTCATTTACGGCCCATTGTCTGAGTGCATGCACTTCAATAGTCAGTAAGCCCTTGTCTTGTGCACGCTTCATCATGCTATGTTGAAAGGGGCTTTCCAGGAGTCCGGGCAAAACAGTTAGAATATCGATGTGCATACTACAAATATAACCTACTGCTTTTTTGTACCCTACACAAAAAACCCCTGCCCACTTGGACAGGGGGAACCCTCAAGGGGCTATCTTGCCATTAATTGACAGAGATCTTTTGCACGTTCTTGGGTTTTTTGACTTCCATCTTAGGAATGATGATTTTCAATTCGCCATTTTTGTATTCGGCGTCAATCATATCCCGATTGCAATTTTCTGGCAGACTAAAACTTCTGGACCAACTACTGTAGTTGTATTCTCTTCTGTTGTAATGTTCTCCCTCTTCTTTCTCCTCTTTTTCACGCTCGGCACTACCCGGCTAAGACTGAAATATTCGTCCAAAGGGGTATTAAAAAAACGATCCAGCCAACCATCTCCCAAGAGGGCAGGCCAATGACGGGTACTTTTTTCAAGTTCTTTTGTTTCCATACGGTTTTGTTTATAGCATTTTAATGATGCTACGAATCTAAACCGCGGAATAGGCTACTTCAATGATTGCTTACAAATTGGTATTGATGACAATCAGGATAGTGCGGCAAAGTACTGATGGAAATAAGGAATGGTTTCGATGCCCTTGTAATAGTTCTCAATATTATACTTCTCATTGGGGCTATGAAGATTGTCATTATCTAAGCCAAATCCCATGAAAACAATTTTTATTCCCAATTCTTTTTCAAGAATTGAACAAATGGGAATACTGCCGCCGCCTCGTACGGGGATGGGGGTTTTCCCAAATGTTGTTTCGATGGCTTTTGCAGCGGCTTGATAGCCTTTACTGTCAATGGGTGTCATGTAAGGTTCACCACCGTGGTGCAAGGAGGCCTTGACTTGAACACCGGCTGGTGCAATGGATTGAAAATAGTCAATCAATTTTTGAGTGATGTTTGCAGCGGATTGGTTAGGCACCAACCGTGCGGAAATTTTTGCATATGCTTTTGACGGAAGCACAGTTTTAGCACCTTCTCCTGTATATCCACCCCAAATTCCATTTACTTCCAGCGTGGGTCTAATTCCAGTTCTTTCATAGGTGCTGTACCCTTTTTCTCCCCATAGCGCATCAATGCCTAACTCTTCCTTGTAGGCTTTTTCATCAAATGGTGCTTTATTGATCAAGGTTCGCTCTGCTGCACTGGCTTCTACAACGTCATCATAAAAGCCAGGGATTGTAATATGATTGTTTTGGTCGTGACAACTGGCAATCATTTTGGCCAATAAGGTGATGGGGTTTGCTACGGCACCACCGTAAGTGCCACTATGTAAATCCCGATTAGCACCGGTAACCTCTACCTCAATATAACTGAGTCCACGTACGCCCGTATCCAGCGATGGGTTTTCAAAACTGAGCATCGCGGAATCACTGATTAAAATCACATCCGCCTTGAGCAGTTCTTTGTTTTTTGCTACAAAATCACCAAGATTAGGAGAGCCAATTTCCTCCTCGCCCTCAATCAAAAATTTAATATTGGTACAAAGCGTTTGTGTTTGATTCATTAGTTCAAGCGCTTTTACGTGCATATAAAATTGACCCTTGTCATCTGCTGCGCCACGGGCGAACACTTTACCGTCCTTGATCACGGGCTCAAACGGACCACTGTGCCATAACTCCAATGGGTCGGCTGGCTGTACATCATAGTGTCCGTACACTAATACGGTGGGAGCGTCTTTACTAATTATTTTTTCGCCATATACAACCGGATAACCTGCGGTAGGCATTATGGCAGCTTGATCACAACCTGCCGCTACTAAACTTTTTTTTACGGCTTCTGCACATTGTAACATGTCAGCTTTATGTTCTGATTTTGCACTGATCGATGGAATTTTTAATAGATCAATCATTTCTTGCAAAAAGCGTTCTTGATTTTTTTCCTGGTAGGTTTTCCAGCTGGCAGACATGGTGTATTATTTATAAAATTGAGTTGCTAAAATACTATTTGTTTGGAGTCTTACCCTCAGCTGTTTTGTCTTCCTTCTGGGGTAATATGCCAGCCTTGGTAAGGGTATGCTTGCCAAAGCGATTGTTTAGTTGATCCACTGCTTGATAGAGTTGTAGCTTCTCAGCGGCTTGATCAAATAAACTCATTTGTAGGGAGATTGGAACCAATTGACTGCAACGAACTCCCAGCAGTCTAACTTTTCTTCCGCTCTGATAGAGTTCTTGAAATAATTGTTTTGCTTTTGCTCCCAATACATCATCGAGTGCTGTGTAATCAAGGGTGCCTTGTTTAGAGTTTACTTCAAAATCCTGATATTTTATTTTTACGGTTAAGCACCCCGCCATTTTTTCTTCCGC
>CAIRNW010000349.1 GCA_903879995.1 uncultured Bacteroidota bacterium | reverse complement strand
ACAATGACGTACTCAAAGCCGATTGAGTATGCATGTGGTTTTTCAAAGCTGGAAAGATCAATAACTTTTTGTTCGTCAAAAATTACAATATCTGCAGCCATCCCAGGCTGTAAAAGACCACGATCGTGTAATTGAAACTTTTGAGCGGGTAGCGAGGTCATCCGACGGATCGCCTCTTCTAGTTCCATTACTTTCTTTTCGCGTACATAACGTCCCAACACTCTTGCATTAGTCCCATATCCCCGTGGATGAGGCACGCCTGCATTGAGCACACGAATACCGGCATCACTTGCAATCATATTAAAAGGATACCGCATGATTCTTGTAACATCCTCTTCACCCATTCCGTGAAAAACGGCACTGGCTCCACCACGACTCACAATATCCATCACTACGGCAGCCTCTTCTTTGACACGGTGTTTATTTCCTAGCTGTTGATTAATTACTTCAATGCTCTTTCCATTGTACGTTGTATCAGGGCCAAAGGAAGCCACCACTGCATAGCTAAGATGCTTGAGTCCCCTTTTTTTCAGCCGCTTTTGAATAGCCTCCGTTACATACTTCCTTACTTCAGGTCTTTTTAGTCTTGCACGAATAGAATCTTGACCATCTGCTAAAATTTCATCGGGGATTAATGTGTTGATAGACGTGCTGCTGGCGGTGTAAGGATATTGATCAATGGTTACGTCCATTCCTTGTTCTCTGGCTTTTTCAACCATTGCAATAGTTGTTTTACTACGTCCCCAGTTTTGTTGTCCGCTTAATTTAAAATGCGAAAGTTGTACCGGAATAGATGCCTCGCGTCCAATGGTCAATGCTTCTTCGATGGCTTGTGTTACACTGTCTCCTTCGTCACGCATGTGCGTGGCATAAACGCCTCCAAATGCCGCTGCTTTTTTGGCGAGTCCAATTATTTCTGGTGTTTTACTGAACGTGCCTGGAATGTAGATGAGGCCTGTGCTCAATCCAACGGCTCCATCTCGCATGGCTTTCTCTACTAACTGTTCCATTTGTAATTGTTCCTGATCAGTAGCATCCCGATTAGCCCGGCCCATTACCGCACGTCTAATATCATTATGTCCAATCAACATCGTTACATTGATGGACATCTGCAGCGAGTCGATAAAATTATAGTACTTGTTTACATCTACTTGTGATAAACCGCAGTTGCCGGTTATACAGGTGGTTACCCCGTCATAGATAAAGCTTTTTGCTTCCGGATCTCTTTTTTCATCTCCTTCAATATGTGTGTGCACATCAATAAATCCGGGTGCCACCACCTTGTCTTGTGCATCGATGACGCGAGCCGGCTGCCATTTATTTTCTTCATTACTATTCGCAGCGGAGCGAAAAATGAAAACAATCTTTCCATTGTTAATAACCAGATTTCCTCGATACCAGCTATTCCCCGAACCATCTACAATTCTTCCGTTCTTGATCAACAGTTCACAGGGAGTTGGCGCTTGTGCCAGTAAAAGGCCGGGCCATACAAGTAAGACAAGCAGTTTTTTCATAGTGAAAAGATACAAATTTGAAAGCAGGCTTTGGTGGTTGGGACTATTGATCTAATAAATTTTCTTCTTCCCAAACCAACGGCGGTAATCCTCTTTTATATCGGTACAGACTTTGCTTGATATAGAGGCGAAACTCATAGTCGCCAGCTAGCTTGGTAAATAAATAAGAGGGCCTAAATAAGCGCATGAATTTTTCTAGTTCAACTCCTTCTAATAGGGTCAACCGACGAACCAACGCTTTGTTAAAACGATAGTCAATAAATTTTTCTTGTTCTTCCAGTAAAAGTCGTTGTTGAAAACCAAGCATGCTCTTGTTTCTTCTAAACCGAAACATATTGATTAATTCATTCACATCCAGTCCCACCCCCGCTCCATATTGTGGGGTAACAATTTTAAGACCTGGTTTTTGATAGTTAAAAACTTTGGCATATTCCTGACGGTTTCGAATGGAGTCTAATTTATAATTACGGGGAAATACTTTTACCTCTCGCAACACGGGGATGCTAACCTGCAGCGAAATATCAAACTGCATGGGGTTTGCAATTTTTAATACAGGAAATTTCACAGTGGGTTTATTCAAGTAGCTAAACCAAATGGAGTCTCTATCGGTAACTCGTATTTCGTAATAACCATCCGCATTGGTTACAGCTCCTCCGCCACCAGTGGAAAGTACGCTCACTAATTCAAGTGGGAAATTGCGGGAACTGTCATACACAACGCCTTTGATCAAGTAAGATTGTGCAATACTGACTTTCATCCCCAGTAATAAAATCCAACAAAGAAAAATATAGTATTGCGGCCGGATCATTTGCGTCTGTCAATCGGCTTGTGATAAAATTTCTTTTTCAATTATGGGCGGGTAATGCAAGTGCTCCAGTGTATGAATTCTGTTTGCTAAACTAGCTGCGTTATCAGAAGGTAATACAGGGCAGGTAGCTTGAAAAATAGTGGCACCATGATCGTATTGTTCATCCACATAATGAATGGTAATACCACTTTCTTTTTCTTTTGCATTTATCACCGCTTGGTGCACGGCTTCTCCGTACATTCCTTTTCCACCATAGTTTGGGAGCAGGGCTGGATGAATATTGATTATTTTTTTTCCCCAGTGATTAAGCAGCGATACAGGAATTTTCCAAAGAAATCCCGCCAATATAATCCAGTCAATTTTTGCAGCTTCCAAATGGGGAACGTAACCATCCCCTTTCAAAAATTGTTCTCGTTCAATAATTAATGTGGGGGTACCAAATTCTTTTGCAAAGTTCAATACGCCAGCTTGGGGTTTGTTAGAAACAATCAGCGCTATCTTGATTTTATCGCTATCCTTAAAGTAGGTAAGAATTTTTTGAGCATTACTCCCCGTTCCCGAAGCAAAGATGGCGATGCGTTTCATGTCACAAAGATGTAGAATGCCGCTTGATCCGCAGAGGTTATCGCAAAAAGCCCAATTTTTCTCCAAGCTTTTTGATATAGGACCGGAAAAAGCGAAATTGTCCAAAAGGGATACTGATGGCCAGCACCATCAAAGGCCACACCGCAGTTACCAGCAAAATGTAGAGGGTAGCCCAAATCCAATCCTGTTCAGGTGCTAGAAAATTCATGATTTTTTTGGCGGCCCATCCGGTAGCACTACCACCGATGGCAAATGTGCATAGGATTAGCCCTAATTGAAGGGGTCCTACTTTCCATTTTTCGCGTAATCGTTTAAACATACGGATGCAACAGGATTTGAGAGGTTGCGAAGGTCACGAAAAATACCTTCCCACCCCCCTTTTTACACTTTGAAACCCTTGTTTTGCTGGATTTTTACCATTCTGTGACAGCTAAATTTTGTTTCACGCCCTACTCCTCCAAAACCCTTGAGTTGCAACAGGGTTATGAAAGAAAAAAAAGTTAAACTCTCTGCATTTTTCAAGATGACAAAGCGTAATTTTGCGCGCGAGAAGCATAATTTTTCCACATTTCAGCTTAACCGCGTTTATAATGTCAACCAAACAATTTTCAACGCATCTAGTTTTCTTCCTTTCTTCCTTTTTGTTTTTCTCTGTCACAATCTCAAATGCACAGGATGCTGCAGCAGGGAAAACTGTATTCATGAGTAAGTGTGCCTCCTGCCACAATGTGCTCAAAAAGGGAACGGGTCCTGCATTAGCCGGATTGGAGGAACGTCACAAATGGGCCGACCACAAGGAACTGCTTGCTTGGATTAATAATCCTGCTGCTTACATGGCCAAAGACCCCTACACACAGGGCTTAAAGGCGGAGTACGGATCAATGATGACGGCATTTGCTGATGTTACGCTTCAAGATGTTGACAACATTGTTGCCTACGTGAACGAGGCTGCTAAACCTGCCCCGGCACCTGCCGCTGGTAGCGCTGAGGTAACTGAGGAAGGAGATGGTAATTCTGTATTTTTTGGAATCATCTCATTGCTTCTTGGAATTATTGCTCTGATTTTGATGCAGGTGAACAGCAATTTGAAAAAGTTGTCAGACGAAGCAGAGGGTGTTAAAACACCAGCGGGTATTCCCTTCTGGCGCAATAAGACCTATATCACATTGATTTCCATAGGATTATTTGTGTTTGGCGGATACATGGTGGCCAAAGGTGCCATTGGATTAGGTCGTCAAAAGGACTACCAGCCAGTACAGCCAATCTACTACTCTCACAAAGTACACGCAGGTATCAATCAAATTAATTGCTTGTACTGCCACGGGAGTGCAGAACAAAGTAAGCATGCCGCTATTCCTTCGGTGAATACCTGTATGAATTGCCACAAAGCCATTCAGGCTTATGAGAAAGGGCCGAAGTTGTTT